>NZ_JBFBAM010000058.1:0-1272 GCF_040682195.1 Kutzneria sp. NPDC051319
CTCGCTCCCGCAACTCGTCGGGGTACTTCCGTGGTGCCGCCATGGCAGTGAATCCTCCGGGTGTTCGATGTCTCCATCAAACCCGGGGCGGGACAAGTCGATGTAGCTGTGAAGTGGACCAGGCTTGAGCAGGCTATGTGCGTGTGGACAAAGTCGGCCAGGTGATCCCGGTGGATCGTTCGGTCCAGGCCCACAATCGAGCGGCCATTGCGGTGTCTTGCATCAGTGGGGTGGGCTTTTCCAGCACCGGCCGTCCCTTGGTTCGCGCAAAGCTCGGTCCCCATAGTTGCCCGCCTTCGGCGGTGGGGTCCAGCAACGCCCGCACCGCGGGCCACGCGGCCGAGTCTTTGCCCTGCACCAGAGGTGACAGCGGCAACGCCTTGAGCAAGTCTGCTGTTCGTCGGGTGTGCACCGGCGGACGAGACGGAGTCAGACCGTCGAGCGCGCCGCCAGGATGAGCCACGAGGCTGGCTATCGGACTGTCCACTTTCCTCAGTCGTCGATCGAGTTCGAATGCGAACATCGTCTGGGCGAGCTTGGACATCTTGTAGACCTCGAAGCCCTGGTACCGCCGATTGTGCCTGGATTCCATGTCGTCCAAGCGCAGACGTGCCGAGCGGGCAGCCATGCTGCCCATGGTGACCAGCCTGGCTCCGGGTGCGAGCAGACGATGCAGGTGGGCGCTGAGCACGAAGTGCCCGAGGTGGTTGGTGCCCACCACCAGTTCGTGCCCGTCCACGGTTTCGCTGCGCTTGTCTTGCTTGAGAACGCCGGCGTTGAACACCGCGCCGTGCACAGTGCTGTCGGACAACGTCTCCGCTGCTGCCTCGATCGAGGCGTAGTGGGCCAGATCCATCGTGATCGTGCGCAACCGTGCGTCGGGGAGCTGGCTACGAATGCCCTGCACGGCGAGATCCAGTTTCGCGCGGCTGCGAGCCGCGAGTACGACCTCGGCGCCGGTGGCAGCCAACTGCTCGGCGACGAAGTAGCCGATCCCCGAGCTCGCTCCCGTTACCAGGAAGGTCCTCCCGATCTGCGTAGGCAGATGGTGGACATCCCAGCTAGATGCCGGCGTCATGGTCTTCTCCTCAAGTGTTCTCGTGCGGGCGCGGCGCCTGGACCACTCAAGATCGGGACCTCTCAGGTCGGCACGGCGAGCCGGATCAGTGCGTGGTGGGGGGGGGGGGGGGGGGCGGCCCCGCGGCGGGCCCCCCCCCCCGGGGCGGCGGGGCGGGCCTTCGGGGTTCACATATATATAGAGGTGGTGGTCGG
>NZ_JBFBAM010000058.1:1282-20696 GCF_040682195.1 Kutzneria sp. NPDC051319
GTTCGGGGGGGGGGGGGGCGCGTGCCCCACTCACGTGGGGGACCTCTCTGGTCGCCCGGGGGCGCGGGTTCTGGGGGGGGGGGGGCCCCGCCCCGCCCGGGCGCGGCGCGCCACCACGCGGAGGTCTGACTTCGGCGGCTAGATGCGATCAGCCCTTGTAGAGCGGCTGGTCCCCGGTCGGGGTGAAGATCTGCATGCCGTAGCCCTCCAGCAGCAGCCCGTGGTTGAGCTCGGCGGCGGCGGCCTTGCGGAACGGCTGGGTCAGCAGGTGTCGGGTGAAGCGGCGGGTCGTGGTCGGCTTGACCAAGAGCTTCTCCGCGATCTCGTGGGCGCGGTTGAGGACCTGGTCCTTCGGGACGACCTCGTTCACGGCGCCCCATTCCTTGGCCTCCTGCGCGGAGAGCTTGAGGTCGGTGGTGAGGAAGTAGCGGGCGCGGTTCTGCCCGACGACCAGGGGCCACACGACGTGGATACCGTCACCGGGAACGACGCCCTGGGCGAAGTGGGCGCGGTCCATGATCGTCGCGTCCTCGGAGGCGATCACGACGTCGCACATCAGCGCGAGCTCGGAGTGCAGCTCGGTCGGACCGTTGATCGCGGCGATGCAGGGGACCTGGATGTCGAGGAAGTTCGTGATGAGCTGGTAGCCCGACCACCCGAGCCGCTCCATGTACTGCGGCGGCACCGGTTCGCCCGACTCGCCGTAGGAGTAGTCGACGATGAAGTTGTCGCCGGCGCCGGTCAGGATGAGCAATTCGGCCTCGGGGTCGCCCGCGACGTCGGAGAACGCGAACGCGATCTCGTCGTGGGCGGTGCCGGGCGCCCACACGATGCTGTCGCCGTTGGTGTGCAGCGTCATGGTGACCACGCCGCTGTCGGCGCGTTCGAACCGCACGTTCTCGTAGCGGTCCTTGTAGTCCTCGAAGCGGGTCAGTTTCGACATGTGATCCTTGATCCTTTGTGCGGTGCGGTGTGGTCGTGATGTGGTGGCGTGGCGCCGGCACCGGCGGTCAGGCGAAGTCCAGGACGAACCGGCCGCGAACCCCGCCCGCTTCCAGCGCTGCGTGGGCTCGGGCGACCTCGTCCGGCCCGATGACCTCGGCGACCCGAGGGGTGAGCTGTCCTGCCTGGACCGCGCTGGCCAGCTTGAGCAGGCTGCCGGGGATGTCGGGGTTCTCGTAGAACTGGAAGTGGCGGTAGGAGATACCGCGTGGCGCCGGGTCCGGCAGCGTCTCGGTGCCGCGCTCACCGATGGCGCGCAAGCTGGAGTAGACGCCGTTGTCGGCGATGACGTCGAGCGCGGCGGCTCCGAGGAGAGCACTGTCGGCGAGGGCGTCCACGCCCTGGGGCAGTTGGCGCAGCACGTCGGCGACGTAGCCGGGTCCGCGCCGAGCGATCAGGTCGGCGCCGAGGCTGCGAATGAGTTCCTCGTCGGCCTCGCTGGAGTCGGCGATGACGCGAACTCCGGCGAGTTTGCTCAGTTCGATGAAGTAGCCGCCGAACGCTCCGGCCGAGCCGGTGACCGCTGCGGTCGACCCCTCCTTCAAGCCCATGACGTGGATGCCCCAGATCGCGGTGAGTCCGTTCATCGGGACGGTGGACGCCTCGGCAAGGGACACAGTGGACGGCGCGGGCACCGCCCATTCCTTTGGCACGACCACGAACTCCGCGTAGCCGCCGCCCTGCGGGCGGGTCGGCACGACAAGGGACATCACGTCGTCCCCGACCCGGAAACTGGACTCGGCGCCCGCGCCTACCTGATCGACGACTCCGGCGACCTCCAGTCCTGGAACGTACGGGGCCGGGGAACCGCCGAGGTCGACGTCACCGAGGCGGATCAGGACGTCCGCGGGGTTGATCGCCGCTCCTCGGACGCGGATGCGGACCTCTCCAGGGCCCGCGTGCGGCTCGGGCAGGTCCAGCACCGTGAGGACTTCGGGCCCGCCGGGAGTGTGAAAACCAACAGCCTTCATGACTTCGTCCTTTGCTTGCGTGGTAGAAGGGATCGATCGGTCACGCCCGCCGACGGCGTGCGCCTGCGCTGCGCGTGGGGACGCGCAGGAGCCGACCGACCAGGAGTGCCTTGAGCCCGAGCCCCTTGCGGCCAGGGGTGACGATCACCTCGGCGGCCTTGCGCTTCTTCGCGAGGTCCCAGGCGATGTCGGCGATGCGGTCGGGATCAAGCGCGAAATCGCCGCCGGACGCCTCCGGCCCGGAAGACATCGCGGCGTGGATGTCGCTGTTCTCGATCAGCCCGCCGATCACCAGCACGCCGACGTAGACGCCCCGCTCAGCGAGCGCGGCGTTGAGCGTCACGGCGTAACTGCATGCCGCCGCGGCCGGCACGGTCATCGCACCCAGCGCTGGGACAGGAAGGGCGGCGCTGATAGCGCTGGTGAACAGGAAAGTGCCGGTCTTCCGTCGCAGCATGGACGGCAACACCTTCGCCACGACGTCCATCGCCGGGTAGACCGCGCTCATCGCCGCACCGACGTCGGCGCCAGTGACGTCCTCAATGGACGGCTGAGCCTCGGCGACGTTGTGCGGCGACGGGCCGTAGTAGACGACATCGATCTCACCGAACTTCTCGACCACCTCGTCGAGCGCCTTACCGAGAGCCTCCGGGTCGCGGACGTCGGCGCGGAAGGAGGCCGCCTCGACACCGGAAGCGGCGAGGTCCTCCAGATAGGCGGCGTGACGCTCCGGCGACGAGACAGCAGCGCGACGCGGTGACCTTCGCGTCCGAAGCGCCGGGCCACCGACAACCCCAGACCGGGACCGGCACCGATGATCACTGCGGTGGACATGGAACTCCTCATTTCGATTGCACGACTACGCGCTTCGCTACCCGGAGGCGACTCCTCGGTATCACTTAGTCGAGTGCCGAACCAGCTAAGTTCACGTTGATGTAGCTATAGTAGGCCCGCAAGTGGACTCCAGTGACCGCTTAGGGAGAAGTGAGAAAAAATGAGGGTAGAAGATTCTCAGTTCCGGGATGGGGCGCACAGCTCGGACACCGACGCGGCAGCACTGCGCGCGGACGCTCGCCACAACCGCCAGCGGATCATCGACGCTTCGCGAGAACTGTTCTCGTCGCATGGCCTCGACGTCCCCATGAAAGTCATCGCCCGCCGTGCCGATGTCGGGATGGCAACCCTGTACCGCCGCTTCCCGACCAGGCAGGACCTGCTCGCCGAGGTCTTCGCCGAGCAGTTTGCCCAGTGTGCGGCGATCGTCGAGGCGGCCGTGGCGAATCCCGACCCGTGGCAAGGGCTGCGCTCAGGAGTGGAGGGCCTGGCGGCCATGCAGGCAGCGGACCACGGGTTCAGTGCCGCGTTCGTCCGCGACCTGCCGACGGCATCGATGATCGAGCAGAAACTGCAAGAGGGGATGCGCGGCTTCGAGGAGCTGATCGAGCGTGCGAAGGCATCTGGTCAACTGCGAACCGATTTCACATTCGAGGACCTCGTCCTCGTCTTAATGGCTAACAGCGGCGCTGTTGCCCACGCGAAAGAGGCCGCGGCTGCCGCGTCGAAGCGACTTGTCGCCTTTCTGCTCGAATCGTTTCACACCGCTGCGGTGGAACCCTCCGCGTTGCCACCTGCCATCGAGGCCGGCCTGTCCGGCGTGGTCTTCCCAGACCCCGACCAGTAGCAGTCCCATGGACCACGTCGGGGCACCTGCCTTAAGTCCATCGTGCGACCCGAACGTGCCCGACGTTGCCCTGGTACGGCATAACCACTGATTCGTGTGACGACACCTGGGTGGGCACCCGCGACCCGATGCGTCTGGGACAACAGCCCTGCGGAGTCGTTCTGGTCGACGTTCAAACACGAGGAGTACTACCGGCACGTGTACGCCACGAAGGCGGAATCGTTGCTGCGGTTGACAAGTGCGGGTGCGTTTCGACAACAGTGTGCGGCGGCGCTCCTCGATCGGGATGCTCAGTCCAGACGTCTACGAGAAGTCACTGCCAGCGGCTGCGTGAACTGTGTAAGCCCCTGTCCACCGTTCGGGGTGAAGGGGTTTCGCGACGTCGTCGCCGAGTAGCGTCTGCAGCACCCGCAGGCTGGACAACGCGCGGACCTGAGGACTACCGGCGCGGCAGCGCGACCCGGGTAGTGGCGAGGTCAGCGAACACGTCCCCCATCTTCTCGACACGGTCGAGCACTTCCTCGGCCGTGAACACCAGATCCTGCGGGCGTCGGCATGCCGTCACCTCGTCCCAGGTGATCGGCGTGGACACCGTCGGCCGGTCCCGGCCGCGCAGCGAGTACGGCGCGACGGTGGTCTTGGCCGGGTTGTTCTGCGACCAGTCGATGAAGACTTTCCCCGGCCGCAGCGCCTTGGCCATTTTCGCCGTCACCAAGCCCGGAGTCTGCGCGGCCAACAGCTCAGCGAGTGCCTTGGCGTACTGCGAGGGCCGCTCCGGGGTGCGGGTCCGGATACCGCAGCAGACCTGCATTCCCTTCGAGCCACTGGTTTTGCTCACCGGCGTCAGCCCGTCGCCGACCAGGATCTCCCGTAGCCGCTCCGCCACCCGCGCGCACTCCACAATGGTGGCGCCCGGCCCGGGATCGAGGTCGAACACCAACCGGTCCGGCGGCCGCCGCGTCGAACCTGGGCCCAGGGTCCACTGTGGAACGTGTAGTTCCAGCGCGGCGAGGTTCGCCGCCCACACCAGCGACGGCAGATCGTCGATCAGCGGATACTCGATGACCCCCTCGCGGCCGCGGGAGCCGCTGTGGGGCAGCCTGGCGGTGCGGACCCAGTCCGGTGCGCCCTCGGCGATGTTCTTGGCGAAAAAGTGTTGTCCACCGACCCCGTCGGGAAAACGAATGAACGTCACCGGCCGTCCGGACAGGTGCGGTAGCAGGACCGGGGCGATGAGCGTGTAGTACTGGATGACCTGCGCTTTGCTGTAGCCGTCTGGGTACAGCTGCTTGTCCAGGTTGGACAACGTCACACGGCGGTTCTCGACCTGCACGGCGACCGTGTTGCCGCGGGCCGCCGACCGTGGCGCTGTCGGCGACGGCGCGGCAGCAGCTGAGGACGTTCGACGGCCGGGTTCCGGGACGATGACCTCGTCCGGGGCGCGGTCGTCGCGCAGGCCACGCCAGCTGGTGTGCCGCAACCGGCCGGCGCCGCGGGTGAACTGCCGGAACCGGACCTCGCCGACCAGGATGGGCTCGACCCACTGCGCACGCACCACGTCCGCGCGCGGCGGACTCGAGGCGAACGGGTGCTTGTCGCGCCGCAGCGGCTGCAACCGCGCCAGCAGACCGCGGCGGTCAGTTTCGCTGAAGCCGGTGCCGACGTCGCCGATGTAGACGAGGTCAGCCGTGATCGGGTCGTGTGCGCCCAGCAGCAGACCGCCCAGGGAGCCGGCGAGGCGGTTCTGGCCCGGCCGCCAGCCGCAGACCACGACTTCCTGGGTCTGGATCAACGGGTGCTTCAGCCAGGCGTCGGTGCGTTTGCCCGGCGAGTACGGTGCCGTCCGGGCCTTGGCAACCAGGCCCTCGTGCCCGTCGCCCGCGATGCGCTCCAGCAACCGCTGCGCAGTGAGCCGGTCGGCAGCCAAATCGTCGGCGGTGAACGCGGGCACCACCGACACCAGGTAGGGGTCAGGCATCGCGATGCCGGTCAGCGCCTCTCGGCGCCGGTCATACGGCTCGCCCAGCAGCACCTGCTCGCCCAGCCGCAACAGGTCGAACGCCAGGAACCGCACGGCCACCGGGTCCTGGAACGGTCCGGCGCCGCGGTAGCGGCGGTAGCGGCCGCGACGCTCTTGCAGCAGCCCGAAGTCGACCTGTCCGTCCGGGTTGTAGACGACGATCTCCCCGTCCAGCACCGCCTCCCGCCCGCCCAGGGCCGGGCCGAGCACACCGGCCAGCGCGGCGAACTCCGGTGTGAAGTCGATGCCGTTACGGCTGGTCAACACGGTCATGCCGTCGGTTGCGACGCGCATCGCGGCGCGGTAGCCGTCCAGCTTGTACTCGTAGGCCCAGCCAGGCCCGGTGGGCAAGTGGCCGCCGTCGGGCTTGGCCAGCATCGGCGGGATCCACTCCGGCGCCGACGCCGGGCCCGTCCTCGTGCTGCGCACCATGCCGGCCCCTTTCGTCCCGGGGCGACACCAGGCGCGCCGGTCGACTCTCGCCAGCGCGACCGTAGCCCGGATGGCGTAGTTCTGCCGGATAATGCCTGGTAGGAGGTAGGTGGTGTGAGCGGATCACCGCGTCGTCCACGGTGGCGAAGATGACCAGCTTCTGGTCCAGGCCGGTGAGCCCGCCTGGCCCGCGTGCTCCTGCTGGAACCCATTCGCGTCGGCGTCCACCCCCGCCAGCAAGATCGTTTCGAGTCACCCGATCGGGGGTATTCGCCAGGTCAGCCCAACGCCGGCCCCGGAGGTCACGATGACCAGCACCGCCAAGCAGGACTCACCCAGCCTGCACGACCCGGCCACCATGCCCACCGACATCACCGGACGGCTCTCGGCCTTCGACAAGTTCGCCACCCACGCCGACCACTTCGCCTCCCGCGCCTGGTTCTTCGCGTTCTGCGTGGTGCTGGTCGTGGTCTGGGCGCCGTCGTTCTTCCTGTTCGGCAGCATCGACACCTGGCAGCTGATCATCAACACCATCACCACCATCGTGACGTTCCTGCTCGTGGCGCTGTTGCAGAACACCCAGAAACGCGCCGACGACGCGGTGCAGCACAAGCTCAACGCGATCGCCGAGGGCCTGGCCACCCTCATGGGCCACGTCGCCGGCCAGGACAACGCCGACCTGCACCGCGACTCCCAAGAACTGCGCGCCGCGGTCGGCCTGGAAGACCGCGAAGGATCCTAGAGCCGGGTGCCTTCGGCGAGACCGGACCCGTCCGCACCGCTCAGTCGGCGCGCACCGGGCACGGCCACCGGATGCGCACCAGCGTGCCCGACGCGTTCGGGCACAGCTCGAACTCGGCGGCCAATTTCTCGATCAACAGCAAGCCTCGGCCCCGCCACGACGGGGCCGCATCCGAACGGCGGGGCTTCCACCGTCCGTGGTCAGCGACGACGACGGTCAGCATGTCCGCCTCCCGCTGCGCGTGCAGGTCGAACACCGGATGGGTGGCGGCGGCGGGGTAGGCGTGGTCGATGACGTTGGCCAGCGCCTCGTACACCGCCAATCCGATGTCGTCGACCACCTCACGTGACCGGCACACCGCCCGTGCCCAGCGCAGCACCGCCGCTCGGACGGCGCCGGCTTGCTCGGGGACCGCAGGCACGGCGTGCAGGTGCAGGCCCGGACCGGTGGGCCCGGTTGACGCCGAGCCGGGATCCTCGACGGTCACCGTCTACCACCTCCACCTGGTAAATCTCGCTCTGGTCGCAGAGTGCCCACCTGATCGTGACCTACACCGGCGCACCCGGTTGAGCCCATCCGGACCACACCGGAGCTGGTGGCGGGCGTGATCGAACGCGGTGGGGTGAAGCACACCGCCAATCGATCACTTCGAGAGCTACTGTCTGTACGAGCACCCGTGCCTGCCCTGGTCGCGTGGTGGCAGTAGGAAGGAGGACCACGCCGATGACCGATCTTGACGACGAGCGCGCCGGTGATCCCCTTGCCGGGCTGCCCCCCGACCCCAACGAGGCGTTGCAGATGCGCGAGGAGATCGTGGACGGCGCGGTGGTGGTCCGCGCTGTCGGCGAGGTGGACATGGCCACCCGGGAGCTGCTGGACCTGCGACTGCAGGCCGCCGAGTCACAGGTGGCGCCGCCGGCACCGGTCGTGCTGGACCTGTCCGGCGTGGTGTTCCTGGCCTCGATGGGCCTGTCACTGCTGGTCGAACACCATGAGCGGTGCGCCGAGCGCGGCAGCCGTCTCATCGTGGTGGCCACCGATCGCGCGGTGTTGCGGCCGATGCAGATCACCGGTCTCACCGAGTTGCTGACGGTCGTGCCGACGGTGCAGGCCGCGTTGACCGGCGCGGCCTGATCGACAAGTCCTCAGCCATCACACGCGGCGAACACGGCGCGGTCGGCCCAGTCCAGCCGAGGTTTCGGGTTGCCTCGGCGCAGCACGGCCACCTCGTGGCGGGAGCACCAGCAACTCGACGTCCTTGGACGTCGACGAGCCGCCGAGCAACACCAGCAGACCCCACAAACGTCGGTGCCGCGGCGGCGATGGCTTGCCCTGGGCTGTCTGGTGTCGTGCTCGCTGTCCTTGGCGTGCTGGGCATCGCCTGCCCCCTGGGTGACGTCAGTGCTGGAGTTGCGGGCCATCTGGTGCTCGACCGGGCCACAGTCGAACTCGGGGCGCTGATGTTCGCCGGCTATCCCGGCTACTCCCCCGCCGACGTGCAGTTCCCGGACGTCAGCGACCCCGGGGGCGCCGACGTCGGGGAGATGCCCGTCGTGCACTCCGCCGACGACATGCGCGCCCTGGTCACCCGCCTGCGCCTGGTGCTGGAAGACCCACGCCAGCTGCTCTCCGGCGCCGTGATCGACCTCGCCGTCGACGCGCTGTCCAACACCTGCTGGGATCCGACCAAGGTCGTCGTGCCCGGCCTGACCGGCGTGCGCTACCCCACCGACCTTTGAGTTGCTACGTGAGACGCAGCAGGCGGGCGACGCCGAAGTCGAAGCGCGCGTCGAAGGAATCGTCGGACAGCAACGACTCGCCGATCTTCGCCAACGCCGGATAGGCCGCCAGTGCCGGCGCGACGTAGTCGGCCGGCGGCGTGGTCTGCTGCTCCTGCGTCAGACCGAGGGTGAAGTAGACCAACGCCCAGCACAGCCGTGCGGCGTCCTCGTCTGAATAGCCGGCCTCCAGCAGACCACCGATGATGACCTCGGCGACGCGCAGCGTCCGATCGGTGCTGGTGTAGGTGCCGGCGACGAGCCGGCCGCCGTCCCGATGGCCGAGCATGGCCCGGCGGTAGCGGCCGATCATCGTGCGCACCCGCTCGACCGGATCGCCCGGCAGGTCGTCCAGTGCGACCGAGCCGACGATCGCGTCGGCCATCTTCTCGATCAGGCTGGCCTTGGTCTTGACGTACCAGCTGACCGAGTTCAGATGGGCCCCGAGCACCCGGGCGACCCCGCGCAGCGAGAGACCCTCCAGCCCCTCCTGCTCCAGCGTCGCGAACGCGGCGGCGGTCACGTCGTCCTGGGTCCAGCGCACTCGGGGCTCCCTTTCGCACCGTCAAGATTTGGTCATCGTACAACTCAGCCGAACGCCGCGCGGGACACGTCATCCCAGCGCCGCCACTCGTCCAGCCGGGCCTCGTACTCCCGGGTGATCACCTCCAGCGGCCCCTGCCCGAAGAAGACCCGCAGCGGCGGCTCGTCCGCGTCGACGACAGTGAGGATCGCTTCCCTGGTCGCGCGCGGGTCGCCGCGACGGCCGGCCGGACGGGCCATGCCGGCGCGGAAGTCGTCATAGGCCGACAGATGTTCGGCCTGCACCGCGGACGGCCCGGCCCAGTCAGTGGCGTAACCGGCCGGCTCGACCATGGTCACCTTGACGCCGAAGCCCTTCACCTCGGCCGCCAGGCTGGCGGTAAAGCCCTCCAGGCCGAACTTGGACGCGTGGTAGACACCGAGCCCGGGCAGCGAGAACACGCCGGCGATGGAGGACACCTGGATGATGTGGCCACCGCCCTGCGCCCGCAGGTGCGGCAGCGCGGCCTGAGTCACCCACAGCGAGCCGAACAGGTTGACCTCGACCTGGTCCCGGGCCTGCTGCTCGGTGACCTCCTCGACCATCCCGAACAGGCCATAGCCGGCGTTGTTGACCACCACGTCGAGCACGCCGAAGTGATCGACCGCCCGCTGCACGGCCTTGATCACGGCCTCGCGGTCGGTGACCTCCAACTCGATCGGCAGGATCGCGTCACCGTAGTCGCGGACCAGGTCGTCGAAGGCAGCCGCCGACCGGCTCGTCGCGGCGACCCGGTCGCCGCGCTCCAACGCGGCCTCCGTCCACTCGCGACCGAAGCCCCGGGACGCGCCGGTGATGAACCATGTTTTCACAGACATTTCCTGTCTCCCGTCACTTGTTTCCCGGCCGCAGCTGGTCGGCGGCCTCGATGAGCTGGTCACGTGCCTGGCCCTCGCCGGCCTCCGTCGCCCAGGCGACGTGTCCGTCGGGGCGAATCAGCGCCGCCGTCACGCCCGCCCATCCGGCGCGCTCCTGGTGAGCCAGTGGCTGCGCCGACATCGCGCGTTGGCGCAGCTCCGCCGCGGTGGCGGCGTCCACGAGCCCGGGAGCCGCGACGACCACCGGCTGCGCATCGTGCAGTACCGCGAACAGCGAGGCCCTGGCGCCGGCAAGGGGCAGATCCGGGGCGCGGGACCCCGCGAGCGGATGGCCGGGCAGGTGGTATTTCACGTACAGGCCGGACATGCGCTCCGCGAGGGCCTTGGAGAACTCCGGCACGGTGGCGATGAATTCCGACATCAACGCCCGCAGCGACAGGCCGTCGCCCTCAGTCGAGCGCAGGACCGCCTGCGCACGGGTGGACAGCAGCAGGTCCAGGCCGACCTGGCGGCGTTCGGCGGCATAGGAGTCCAGCACCGAGTCGGGCGCCAGGCCGTGCACGACGTCGGCCAGCCGCCAGCCCAGACCGGCCGCGTCCTGGATGCCCGTGTTCATGCCGACGCCGCCGGCCGGCAGATGGATGTGCGCCGCGTCGCCCGCGATCAGGATCCGCCCGGCCCGGTACGTCGACGCGATCTTCGCCGCGTCGCCGTAGCGCGACAGCCAGATCGGGTCCCGCATGCCGAAGTCCGTGCCGGCGACGGCGACGGTCGCGGCCCGCAGCTGTTCGAACGTCAGCTCGTTGTTGTCCGGGATCGCCGACGAGTTGCCGACGATCCGGTACGCGTGCGGCTGCGGCAACGGCACGACCAGCAGGCTGCCGTGCTCGTTGGACGGGCTGAACGACCGCGACTCCGGCGGGTTGTCCAGCACGATGTCGCCCAGCAGCCCCCAGATCCTGGTGTTCGTGCCCTCGAACTCGATGCCGGCCGCGTCCCGCACGACGCTGCGCGCGCCGTCGGCGCCGACCAGATACGCGGACTCGATCGAATAGGTCGTCTCGCCCGAGCGCACCGTCGTGACTACGACATCGCCCTTGTCATGCACCGCCAGCGCCTCGTGCCCGCGGCGGATGTCCACGCCCAGCTCACGCGCGGCGCGTTCCAGCACCACCTCGGTGTCGTGCTGGGGAAACAGCAACAGGAACGGGTAGGGCGTGTCCAGCACGCCGTAGTCCAGCCGCTGCTCCAGGATCGCGAAATGCCCGTCCGGGAGCCGGATGCCCCGGTCGAGCGGGTCCTCGGCCAGGCCCCGCTGGCCGAGCACCTCCAGCGTGCGCGGGTGCACGACAAGTGCCTTCGAGTACGGCGACGGCCGGCCCAACCGCTCCAACACCACCACGTCGACACCGCGCCGGGCCAGCTCGCCGGCCGTCCACAGGCCCACCGGGCCCGCTCCGACAATCGTGACGTCAGCCATCCGACGCCACCTCCCTCCAGTTTTGGTCACCGACCAACTTCCTCAGTAAAATTGGTCAGCGACCAAAAGTCAAGGAGTGGTCGCCAGGCCGTGGGTAGGCCAGGTTGTCCGGTCCGCCGGTGCTATCCTGCGGAATAGCTATTCCGATGGAGGTGAGGCATGCTCGACAGCCTGGGCACTCGTATTGTCGGCGGCATCCATCGGCGGGCCTTCGGCCTTCCACCTCGGCGAAACGCATACACGGTCGAGCGCGGGCTGCTCGTGCCCGTCCGCGACGGCGCACAACTGGTCACCGATCACTACGCGCCGGTCGGCCCGGCCAACGGCACCGTGCTGATCAGGAGTCCCTACGGCCGTGGCCTGCCGGAAAGCCTGCTGCACGGTCGAATGCTCGCCGAGCGCGGGTATCACGTGGTCATCCAGAGCGTGCGCGGCACCGGCGGCTCGACCGGCCCGTTCCGGCCCATCGCGCAGGAGACGGCCGACGCCCAGGACGCCGTCGCGTGGCTGCGGACCCAATCGTGGTTCACCGGCACGCTGGCCACACTGGGCGGGTCCTACCTCGGCTGGACGCAGTGGGCGTTGCTCCAGGATCCGCCGGCGGAACTGCGGGCGGCCGTCGTGATCGTCGGCCCGCACGACTTCAGTCGGGCCATCCACGGCAGCGGCGGCCTCGCGCTGGCCGACTTTCTCGGCTGGAGCGCGGCGATCGAGGCGCCGGGGCCGGTCGCGATGATGGCCGCACGGCGGCGCGTCGCGGCGGCGCTACGGGAGTCGACCCCCGCCAAGGCAGCTGCCGCCGCGCTCGGCACCGGCGATGCTCCCTGGTTCGCCGACTGGCTCGACCATGACAACCTCGATGATCCGTACTGGCAGCCGTACAACGCCGGTTCCGCGTTGCGCGACGGCAAGGTGCCCGTGCTGCTCATCGGCGGCTGGCACGACGTCTTCATCGATCAGACCCTTGAGCAGTACCGCAGCCTGTCCAAGGTGGCGTTGACGGTGGGCCCGTGGACCCATCTCGACACGGCCGCCAAGGCGTCCAAGGTCGCCGACACCGAGGCCCTGGCGTGGTTCGACCAGCACCTGGCCGGCATTGGCCCGGCCCGCGAGGCGCCCGTCCGCATCCACGTGACCGGCGCCGGGCAGTGGCGGTCCATGCCCTGGTGGCCACCGGTGACCCGTGACCTCGTCCTCGCGCTCGACGCCTCGGCCCGTCTGACCGACTCGGCCACGGGCGGTGGAATCGTCGAGTTCAGCTACGACCCCGTGGATCCGACGCCCGCCGTCGGCGGTCGGCACATGTCGACCGGCGCCGGCCGCAAGGACAACCGCCGGCTCGAAGCGCGGGACGACGTTGTCGTCTTCACCTCCGATCCGCTCGAACACGATCTTGAGGTCCTCGGCCCGCCGCGCCTTCGGCTGGCGGTCGACGGCGCCCCCGTCTTCGTCCGCCTGTGCGACGTGGACCGCCGCGGCCGATCCTGGAACGTCACCGAATCGTTCGGCTCGGCCACGGAGTTCGAGCTCGGCTCCTGCGCGCACCGGTTCCGTGCCGGACATCGCCTGCGGCTGCAGGTGTCCGGCGGGGCCTACCCGCGCTATGCCCGCAACACCAAGGAGATCCGGTACACCATCGACTGCGCCGGCTCCGCCCTGACGGTGCCGGTGGCTGTCACGCCGTCACCAGAATAGCTGTTCCGCTTCAGTTGTGAAGCTAGGCGGAACAGGTCTTCCGGTCAACGCCCGGAAGCGCCGGAACCTGAGCGAATACTCAGGAGGCGGTCGCTAGCGTGCGTTCGCACACCGGCGCGGAACCCCTGTCGCGCCGCCGAAAATCGACGGAGAAACCCATGAGAGCAACGACTTTGGGCCTGGTCGCCCTGCTCATCGCCGGTGTCGCGCCCGCGGCGAGCGCGGCGCCGGCCGGCTGGCAGCCCGAGCCGGCCACCTTCGGCGTGAGTGCCCCGGTGTTCACATCCGTGCGCATGGACGACGGCGTCATGATCTCCACCGAGGTGGTGTACCCGACCGATCCCGCCTCCGGGGCCAGGGCCGCCGGCAACTTTCCCGTGCTGCTCACCCAGAATCCATACGGTGCAGGCCGTTCCGATCCGACGTCCGGCGGAAAGTACTTCGTCCAACGGGGCTACATCTACGTCGCCTCGGCCATCCGCGGCACCGGAACCTCGGGCGGCCAGGTCGACTGGTTCGGCGACCGACAGGGCCGCGACGGCGCGGAACTGGTCGACTGGGCCGCGCGCGCACTGCCCGGCTCGGACGGCTTGGTCGGCCTGGACGGCTGCTCGTACCTTGGCGTCGACCAGTGGTTCACCGCCGCGGCCGTCGGCCGGCACTCCGCGCTCAAGACGATCGCCCCGTTCTGCACCGACTCCGACTTCTACAACGACCTCACCGCCGACGGCGGCATCCCGACCTCCTTCGTCGCCGGCATCGCCCACGCCGAACCCCGTGGCCCACAGGACGATCCGGCGACCGACCCGCAGTCCGTCACCATCGCGCAGCAGGCCACCGGCGGCCCTCGCGCGTACGACAACGACTACTGGCAGCAGTTGGACGTGCAGCGGCTCATGCCGACGATCGTCGCCAACGGCATACCGGCGCTGTCCGAGGCCGGCTGGCAGGACCTGTTCCCCGGCGGCAACCTCGGCACCTACGTGGCCTCGCAGAACGCCTACTTCCACCGCCCGCTGACCGCGCCGGTCACCGCCCGCGAGCCGACAACCGGGCGATACCAGGCGATCGTCGGGCCATGGACGCACGGTGAGCACGTCAACGAGGCATCGCTCCAGTCGATTCGACTGGAGTGGTTCGACACCTGGCTGAAGGGCGCGCGCACCGGCATGGCCGACACACGCACTCCATTGCACCTCTTCGAGAACACCGCCAGCCGATGGGTGGACACCGCCGCCTGGCCGCCATCGCCGACCGCGTCGAGCTTCCGCTTCGACGGGGGCGACACACTGGCCTGGGCGCCCGGCAGCTCGCTGACCTACACCACCGCACCGCTGACACGCTCGATGGTGCTGGATGGACCGTCCGACCTGACCGTCTACGCGAGCTCGACCACCCCCGAGGTCGAACTGTCCGCCACGCTCAACGTGCTCGCCGCCGACGGCCACGTGGTCAAGCAGGCCGACGGGATCCTGCTCGGCAGCCAGCGGCAGCTCGACACCGCCCAGAGCTGGTACGCCGACGGCACGCTGATCCAGCCGAGCCATCCGTTCACCCAGGCCAGCCAGCGAGCCGTGCCGGTCGGCCGGTCCACCCGCTATGACCTGTCCCTGCTCGCCAACTTCACCGAGATCACCGCCGGCCAACGCATCCAGGTCGTGCTGACCACGCAGCCACCGGCCAACTTCCACCTGGCCATGGCGCCGACGCCGCGGCAACTGGCCGGCCTCGCCGACGGTGTCTACACGATCCAGCACGCAACCCTCAACCTGCCCCTGGCCGCTCCCGATCGGTTCCGGACCAGCTCGGCCGACTGGGGACCGATCAGCTAGCCTGAAGCCGTGTTGTCAGAACGGAAACCTCCACGGCGCGACGGACAGGACATCATGGAACGCGTCCTGGCCGTCGCCGCGGAGGTGTTCGCCGCACAGGGCCTCGGCGCGACGCTGGCGGACGTCGCGAAGCACGCGGACGTCGGAGTGGGGACCGTGTACCGCCGGTTCGCGAACAAGGACGACCTGATCTACGACGTGTACGCCGACCGCGTCCACGCCACGGAGGATCTGGCGGAGAGAGCCAGCAAGGCCACCGATGTGTGGGCGGGCTTCGTGTCCTTCCTCGAACAGTCGCTCATGGACCTGGCCAATGACCGAGGGCTACGCGAGCTGACCACCGGCGGCTACACCGAGTCTCTGGGCTGGGCCCGCGGCACACCGCCGACACGACTGGCCGAGCTGCTGGCCCACAACCACACCACGATGGGTGTGCACCTGACCAAGCTGGTGCGTCGGGCCAAGCGAGCCGGCGTGCTGCGCAAGGACTTCCAAGCCACCGACATGATGGTGCTGTCGCACGCGGCGCAGGCCGCGATGGACTTCAGCGACGCCGAACGGCCGCAGTTCTATCGCCGGACACTCGGCTTCATCCTGGACGGGCTGCGCCCGTCCCGCGAGGCGCCGACGCCGCTGCCGTCGCCGGCTCTGACCGACGCGGATCTGCTCGCGATCCGTCGCCGCTGACCCGGTCGTGCGGCACGCGGCCGCGCCCGAACGGATTGTCGGCCCGGTGCCGCTCCGCCGGTGCGGCCTGAATCGGAACAGCTATTCCCATTTGCAAAAAGCCGCGTACCGCCCGCGTCGCGAGACCGCGACACCTCTTGACACACGCCGACCCGCATCGGAATATTAACCGTCCGTTCGGTCGGTTAACCGAGGTGTCCACGACGACGTGGACGCTCGAGCACGTGTGTACGAAACACCTTCTACCGCGAAAACTCGACCAGGCCTCAATTTCGTCGACTCGGCGCCGCGAACCGGCCATGCCGACGGGTTGACTCCGAATCCGGACACGGATCGCCACCGCCCATCGAGACCGACGATCCCCCCACGTGGCAACAGCCGGCCACGAGTTCGGTCCGGCCGCGGTCACTCGAACCAACCGGAATAGCTGTTCCGATTTCGCCCACCGAAAGGCCCCTGCCATGACAGCGCTGTCGGCGTCCACGCTCGCGACCCCTGCCAACGGAAACAGATCGACCACGGCCACCGCTTCGCGCATCGGCCACGCGCTGCCGGTCGGGGCGGCCGGCTTCGCCTGGTGCTCGCTCGCGCTGGGGCTGGCCACCATCGGCGTGCTCAGCCCGGCCGGGGCCGCGATCATTCTGCCGGGGACGTTCTTCTACGGCGGCATAGTCCAGCTGCTGGCCGGATTTTTCGCGCTGGCCGCGGGCGCGTCGTTCGCCGCCGCCTTCCTGACCGCGTACGGCGCCTTCTGGATCGGCTACTCCGCGATCGAGGTCTACGTCGCGCCACACATCGTCGACTCGATAATGTCCGCGCCGGCCAACGCCGGGCTCCCCAAAGAAGCCGTGGCCGCGCAGGCCGGCCACACCGTCGCCCAGTCACTCGGCGTCTTCCTGATCGCCTGGTTCGTCGTCACGCTGATCTTCACCGTCGTCAGCCTCGGCACCAACATCATGACCGTCACCGCGTTCGTGCTGTTGGACATCACGATCGTGGCCCTACTGGTGGCCTACCTCGGCGCCTCCGCCGCCGGCGTGCCCCAGTCCGCCGGCCTGCACGTCGCCGGCTACACGGAGATCGTCCTGGCCGCGGTCGCCTTCTACATCGTGCTCGCCGAACTCGCCAACGAGACCATGGGCCGGGCGGTGTTCCCGCTGTTCGCCTTGACAAGGACCATGCCGGCGGCCGAACCGTCCCTGTGAATTCAGCCGAACACAGGCCCGCACGACTTGACCTAGACATCGGATCTCTCCACACTGTGCGCGGGTCGACCGCCATCGACTCCCGTTGTTTTGCTGGCCAGGCGGTCGACTGCTCGGAGGTACGATGTTTCGGTTCCAGCACGCCCGTAGACTCGTTCACGGACTGGTCGCCGCCGTCGCGGTGTTGCCGATGATCACCGCGGTGGTGGTGTCGGACCAGGCGACGGCCGCCGCCGAGGAAAGTGGCATCGGGGCCACGCCGGCGCTCGGCTGGAGCAGCTGGAGCTTCGTTCGCCGGCATCCCACGGCGGCGACGATCAAGGCACAGGCGGACGCGATGCGCGGCAGCGACCTGGCGCGCGTCGGCTACTCCTACGTCAACATCGACGACTTCTGGTACCCGTGCCCGGGCAGCCAGGGGCCGGCCGTCGACGCCTACGGCCGGTGGACGATCGACACGACCGAATTCCCCGATGCCGGCGGGAAGAACGGTATCCGGGCCGTCGCCGACCATGTGCACGCCGACGGCCTGAAGTTCGGGCTGTACGTCACGCCGGGCATCTCCAACCAGGCGGTGGCCGCCAACACCCCCATCGAGGGCACCACCTATCACGCGGCCGACATCGCCGACCCGAGCTTCTCGGAGGGCAACTACAACTGCGGCGGCATGGTCGGCATCGACTACAGCAAGCCCGGCGCGCAGGCCTTCCTCAATTCGTGGGCCAACCAGTTCGCGTCGTGGGGCGTGGACTACCTGAAGCTGGACGGGGTCGGCATCCAGGACATCCCGGACGTCAAGGGCTGGTCGACCGCGCTGCGGCAGACCGGACGGCCGATCCACCTCGAACTGTCCAACAGCCTGGACATCAACAACGCCGCGACCTGGGCCGAATACGCCAACGGTTGGCGGACCGGCGGCGACATCGAATGCTACTGCGGCGCCAACGCCGCCACCTACCCACTGACCACCTGGGGCAGCGTCGCGACCCGGTTCGACCAGGCCGCGGCCTGGCAGCCGTACGGCCGGCCCGGCGGGTTCAACGACTACGACTCGATCGAGGTCGGCAACGGCGCCGACACCGGGCTCACACCGGACGAGCGCCGGTCACAGCTGAGCCTGTGGGCGCTCGCGGCGTCCCCGCTCATTCTCGGCACCGACCTGACCCACCTGGATCCCGCCGATCTCGCCCTGCTGAAGAACACCGAGGTGCTCGCGGTCGACCAGGACGGGATCGACGCCACGCGGGTGACCTCGACCGCGACGACACAGATCTTCGCCAAGACAGCGGCCAACGGCGACGTCACCGTCGGCATCTTCAACACCGGCGGCAAGCCCGCGCCGATCTCCACCACCGCCACCGCCCTCGGTCTGCCGGCCGGCAGCTACCTCCTCCACGACCTGTGGACACACCAGGTCACCCAGACGACCGGCACGATCAGCCCGACCGTCCCGTCGCACGGCGTGGCGCTCTACCGGCTGAGCAAGGCCCGTGGCCTGGCCGAGCCGAACACCTCCATCGAGTTGACCGGCCTGCCCACCAGCGCGGCGGGCAACCAGCCGGTGACGGCGACCGCGACATTCACCAACAACGGCACGCTCGCCGTGAACGACGTCGACCTCAGCCTTCGGGCGCAACAGGGCTACACCGTCAAGGCCACGTCACCGACCAGGTTCGGCAGTGTCCGGAGCGGACAGACCGTCCACGCGACCTTCCAGATCGTGCCGCCGACACCACACACGACCCTGTTCGGCACGGGCGACCTCACCGCGGCCGCGCACGGCCGCTGGCTGGGAGTCCGGCCGCTGACCGCGACAACAGCCTATCCGCTCACCGTCGCCCGGCCGGTGCCGGCGCCGTACCAGACCTTCAGCGCCGCCAACGGAAGCTTCGCCGAACTCGATGGCCGGCTCGGCATCCGGGACGACGGGGCCGACGTCTACGGCGACACCAACCAGTACAGCGCCGTCTACCGTCCGGGCGCGGAGCTCGACGGCACGGTCGCCACCGTGAAGGTCACGGCGCAACAGGCGACCGATCCGTGGGCCAAGGCCGGCATCATGGCGCGCGACGACGTCACGGCCGCCGGCAACTCCAAGGGATTCCTCATTCTCGCGGTGACACCGGGCAACGGCAACGTCGTGCAGTGGGACTCCGACGGCGACGGCCAGCTCGACTCCAGCCAGGGGGCGGGCGGCGCCTCCTATCCGACGTGGCTGAAGCTGGTGCGAACCGGCGCGAGCTACCGCGGTTACTACTCCACCGACAACGCCAACTGGACGTTGATCGCCACAGTGTCGCCCCCTGGCGTCGCCGCCACCCAGGACGTCGCGGTGTTCAGCACGGCACACAGCGCCGGCAACACCGGCGAGGCCGACTTCGACGGCTTCACCGTCACCCCGCCGAGCCCGTGACTTGTCGTTGGCCCAGGCGGAGAACTCCGCCTGGGCCACCCACGTGGCGGCCGGGGGGCGCTAGGCCGCGGCCAG
>NZ_JBFBAM010000058.1:20706-61678 GCF_040682195.1 Kutzneria sp. NPDC051319
TCCCGCCGGCAACCCCCCGCCGCCACCCCGGGGGTGGCCTACTTCGAGGGCTACCCCCCCCCCCCCCGGCCCCTTTTTTTTCGTTTGCGCCGGGGCGCAAACCCCCGCGTGCCCCAACGACGTTGCGCCCGTCGGTCAGTAGGCCTCGAACTCGTAGATCCGGGCCACGGCGTCCGTGGTGGTCAGGCGGATCCACCGGGCGTTGACGTTCACCGTGGTGGTGGTCGTCGACGCGGTGTTGTTCGTGACCGTCGCCGCCACGCTCCACACGCCGCCGCCGGTCGAGGTCTCGAGCGTGAAGTTCCTGGTGTTGCCAGTGGCCGACTCACCGCCCGCGCCCGCGTGCCGGACCACGAACCTGGTCAGCTGATGGTTGGCGCCGAGGTCGACCTCGAGCGTCTTGGCGCCGGCGTAACCCGAGCACCACTTGTCGCTGTTGCCGCCAGAGACGCTGCCGTTCACGGCCTTCGCGGGCACCTCGTCGGCGTTGCACGAAGGCTGAGCGGACTTCGCCGGGCGGTTCAGCGCGAGGTTCGCATCGCCGCCGCTGCCGCCGCCGTTCGGTCCGGCGTAGCTCTCGATCCACGACCGCACATTCGGCAGCTCGACGTAGAACGACGGGTTCTCGCCGCACAGTCCGGTGCCGCCGCTGGTGGCGCCGACGAGAACCCACGTCGCACCGTTCTTGATGACGGCGGGACCACCGGAGTCGCCGTAGCAGGCGCCGCGCCACCCGTCAGGATTGTTGACGCACAAGTAGTACTGATCGCCACCGCAGGCGCTGTCGGCGAGGATCGACGTGTCGAGTTGCTGGAGCACGGGGTTGGGCGGATCGTCGCACGCGTCGCTGCGGCAGCCCCAGCCGATGATGCGGGTGGCCGACCCGACAGGTGCGCCGGCGGCGATGTCGATCGGCTTCTGCGGGACCGGAGCGGTCAACTCGACGAGGGCGACGTCCGCGTCATCGGTTCCGTACCGGATGACCCGCTTGGCCTTCGCGACGGAGCCGCCGGAGTCCTGGTACAGCGAGCCGATCCGGAAGCTGAGGGAAGCCGGCGTCGACTGGCCGCCGTTGTCCAGCGTCACGCAGTGCTTGGCGGTGATGATCCAGGTCGGCCGAATGAGCGAGGCGCCGCAGCCCCAGCCGTCGGTCGAGCTGAGAGCGGCCATGAAGGAGTAGGTCTCGGTGGCGTTGCCGCCGCCGACGATCATCGGGGTCGGCCGGGCCGAGGCCGAGGCCGTCCCGGCCGATGCGAGTAGCGCCGTGGCCGCGGCTGTGACCAGTAAGGTCCTGACAGTAGGACGCATGCGGGGCAACTCCTCGTTCGACTGGGCGGAAGAGGTCCCACTGGTTGTAAGCGGCGCGCGCAGGCCCGGGCAACGGCCGAATATTCGGATCTGGTCCCTTGGCGGAAGCCCCTCTACGATCTTCGCCTCCCGCGCGTCGCCGGCGGGCTCGACGTCGCTGTCCGCCGTTCTGTCCGGCCGATGCGGGGCAGCCGTGTGGACAGGCCGGCGCAGGCTCGGCGACACTGGCCAACTGGTCTAGTCCAACTGTCGTGAGGGGTGCGCATGACCCGAACGCGATCGCGCGCGGCGGACGGCGCCGGCGCGCGGCTGGAGATCCTGCTGGAGACCGGGCCGTTCCATGCCGCGTTGCGGGCGGCGATCCGGCAGCGCAGCCTCACGTTGGAACGGCTGCGCTGCCACCTCAGGCGCGAAGGCGTCTCGGTCTCGGCCGCCAGCCTCAGCGACTGGCAGCACGGTCACGTCCGGCCGGGACCCGCGAGCTCCGGGCGGGTGATCCGGGCCCTCGAACAGGTTCTGCAGGTCCCAGGGGAATCCCTGGCCCGGCTGCTCGCGAAGCGAGACTCCGCAGCCGAGAATGGCCGGCTCGACGAGCAGGCGGGCCCGCTGGGCGAGCTGCTCGACCAGCTGCCCGGCGCGCGCGAGCTCGACCTGGACGTGGTCACCAGGCAGGACAAGGTGCTGGTCGACGTCGAGCGGCGGGCCACCAGCGCGCGGATCCGACTACTGGTGCGGGCGCGTCGCGACGGCGCCGACCGCCAGTTCCTGCGCTATTTCGGCGACCCCGGCTGCGACCTCGACCAGGTGCGGCTGCATTCTCTGGAGCACTGCCGGCTCGGCCGCGTGCTGCGCCACCCCACGGCGCCGGTCCTGGTCGCCGAGCTGCTGTTCACCGAGGCGCTGCGGATCGGCGACACCTGGGTGGTCGAGTACGTGCTCCACGACCCGACCGGTGAGCCTTGTGAGGATTACGCGCACGGCATCCGGACGACCGAGGACCACTCGCTGCTGGAGGTCCGCTTCGACCCCAGGATGCTGCCGGTGGACTGCCATTCGTATGCCCGGACCGGGCTGGCCAAGCCTCGACTGCGCATGACGGATCTGACGTTGAGCAACGACAACGCCGTGCATCTGGCCGTTTCGGATGGAGCCACCGGAATCATCGGCATCGCGTGGAGCTGGCCGTCCTGAGGCCTCACGCTGTCACTGCGCCGCGTTCACCAGGTCCAGGGCGCTGTGCTGCCGGGCGGCGTCGGCGTGGTCGAACGCCCCGGCCCAGAGCAGGCCGTACTGGTCGAATCCGTTCCGGTCCTTGGCATACGCCGAATCCGACTGCCGCTTCAGGTACGCCGTGTAGGGGTGATCCGCCAGGGCGGTGTTCAGTGCCGACAGCCCTCGGACGTAGGCGCCCTTGAAGGTCGGGCCGTCCGCGCCGCCACCACCGGGCTGCTCTCCCGGATCGTGCAGGATACCGTTGGTGTTGAGCGAAGTGCTGGTGGTCGACGCGTTCGCCAGCGTGCGTGCCTGGTCGAGATAGGCCGCGTTGCCGGTCGCCCGGTACAGCTCGGCCAGCGCCGCGAGCGGCACGCCCTGGTTGTAGGTCCAGCTGGGCTGGCCGTTGTTGGCGCACGTGGCCATGCTGATGCCGTCGTCGACCAGGTTCTGGGCGTTGATCATTCCGGTGCCGCGGAACCACGTCCAGCCGTCCTGAGCGCGCCGCAGGTACGTGGTGTCACCCGCGATCCTGTTGTGCAGAGCGGCATTCAGCTCGATGAACAGCGAGTTGGGAATCGCGTTCTTGCTCGTTCGGGCCGAACTCCACCACACCCCGCCGCCGCAGGTGGCATCCCAGTACGTGTAGACGTGATCGGCGTCGTAGCGGGCGGTGGCCAGGTAGCGGCTGTCGCCGGTCAGGTCGTACGCGGCGATCCACGCCAGGCCCCACCACGCCGTGTCGTCGTTGTAGGCGTTGGTGAAGTTGCCGTCCTGGGCCGACAGATTCAGCGTGTACGTGCGGGAGACGGCGTAGGTGTAACTGCCCACGCCGGACACCCGGATGTTGTCGATGACCGCCGTCAGCGCGTTCGCGGAGTTCCACCAGCCGGTCGTGTCGAACAGGCCGGTGCTCAGGTTGTAGTCCTCCATCAACGCGGTCGCGGCGGCGGTGCGCCGGTCGTAGGAGTTCCATGTGGTGCGGCGCCAGTCGGTGCAGGTGACCGACGTGGCGGCGGCCGGCTGGGCGCAGGCCCGCAGCAGCCCCACGCCGTGGTTCGCCCAGTCGTCGACGTTGAACATCAGCGTGCGCCAGCCCGGATAGCCGGCCGGCGTCCGGGTGTCGCCGATCTTGGAGCCGGACGCCCAGCTGCGGCCCGCGTCGAAGGAGCGGTCCAGCCACAGCTCGTCGCCGGCGGAGCTGTTGGTGATCGCGCCCCAGCCCATGTCGTCGGTGTCGTCGAGATGCAGGGAGAGCTGGCGGTTGCCGGCGGTGGCGGCGACCGCCGGCCGGTCCTGTGGCGCCTGGGCGGGATCGCGGCCGTCGCAGTACTTGTCGCAGATGGTGGCCATCGGGGCGGGTGGCGCAGTGGAGGCGGGACCGGCGGCCGGAGGCGCCGGGACGCTGGTCGCCGGGCCGGCTGTCGACGCGGCGGCGGCGGGTGCGAGCAGGGCGGCGGCGGTGAAGGTCAGGGCGGCGAGAACGGCGGCTCTGGGCATGGGAACCTCCCGGTGCAGGGGTGGCAGCCCGGTCGGAACGGAATGTGAGAGCGCTCTCACCAAGCAAGGTAAGGTCCGTGTGAGGTCGGCGTCAACAGTGGCGTTTTCACACGTCGCCGAGCGTGGTGTTCACCCGAAGGGCGGTCCCGAGCTCATGAGCTGCTGGTGAGGACGTCCTCCGGTTTCGGGGCACGGTCAGCCGGGAGTTGGCCGTTGGCGACCATCAGATCGATCGTCGTCTGGATGTCCTTCACCGACACGGCGCTGGTACCGAACGTCGGGGCGACGATCGACGGGGCGAGCGCGGCCGGAACCTGGTCCTGTTTGATCATGATCTGCTTGACGGCAGCCGGATCGGAATTGGCCGCGACGTTGGCCGCCGTGATGGCCTTGGCGAACGCCGCGACCGCCGCCGGGTGGGAGCTGATGTACGACTTGGCTGCCACGAACACGAACGTCGCGGCGCCCGCGACCGTGTCCCTCTCCTGGTTGAGCACGTAGCTCATGCCCATCCCGAGTGCCATGCTGATCAGCGGCTCGCCGGTCACCGCGGCGTCGACCCGGCCGTTCTTGAGGGCCGCGATGGTCTGTTCCGGCGCGACCTCGACGTAGTGCACCGCGGACGGGTCGGTCCCCTGCTTCTTCAGGGCCGCTGTCAGCAGCGTCTGCGAGGTGCCGTTGAGCTGGTTGACCGCGACCTTCTTGCCGACCAGGTCGGCAGGTTTGCCGATACCCGAGCCGCTTCGGCCGATGACGCCGCCGAAGCCGCGACCACCGGAGCTGCCGACCGCCATCGGGGCGACGACCGAGATGCCGACACCCTGCTGTGTCGCGATGATCGCGGTGGGCACGTCGACAACGCCGAACTGCATGCTCCCGTTGAGCAACTGGGGCACGGCGTTGGCGCCGGCGGTGATGACCTGGTTCTTGACGGCGAGACCGGCGCCGGCGAAGGTCCCGTTCTGCTCGGCCAGGAAGACATCGGCGTTGAGCAGCATGCCGGGGATTCCGACCGTCACCGCGGTGGGATCGGCGCTGGACAGCGAGTCCTGGCTGCCCGTCGCGGGATTCGCGGCCGAGCACGACGTCAGGACGACGGTCGCGGCGATCGCCGCGACAGCGATGGCCGCTCTCGACGGTGAAAACGGTGTGGACATGGCGGATGCTCCGATCTGCAGGTGGACGCGGTCAGCTGGTGCGGTCGATCGCCTTGGTGTCGTCGCCGAAGAACGTGTCCAGGTCGGCGGCGCGTACCCGCACGGTGTACGGCACCACCTGGCAGACACTCCTCCCGGCCTGGACGAGCGGATCACCGGCGATGACCGACTCGGCCGCGGCGATGCTGTCCGCGGTCATGATCGCCAGCGCCGACGGCGACCGGCCGGGCACGGCCTCCAGGCCGCCGGTCAGGATGAAAACGCCCCGCTCGAACTGGGGGAAAAGCCAGTCGCGGTGTGCCGCGAGCAGTTCCTCGGACGGCGGATCTCCCTGGAACTCGACCAGGAGGGCGAAGACGGGCACGGTGTGATCCTCTCGGCAGGCGGCTAGCGCGCGGACGTCGTCACGGCGCTGCTGGCGGGATGGATGATGCGGTAGACCTCACTGCGCAGCTGGGCGAACCTGGCCGTGGACTTCGTCGCCACCTGGTCCCGCGTCGCGCCGAGATCGATGTCGAGCACGGTGGCGATGGTCGCCGGCTTTCCGTTGAGCACGACCACCCGGTCGGACATGTAGACCGCCTCGTCCATGTCGTGGGTGACGAGCACGACCGAGAGGCCGAGTTCGCCGTGCAGCCGGCGCACGAGGTCTTCGAGGTCGGCGCGGGTCTGGGCGTCGACCGAGGCGAACGGCTCGTCCATCAGCACCAGCGACGGCCGGTACACCAGCGCTCGCGCGATGGCGACCCGCTGCTGCATCCCTCCCGACAGCTGCCACGGATACGCCCGCGGATCGACCGAGCCCAGGCCCACCTCGGCGAGAGCAGCTCGGGCCAGCTCCCGACTGTCCTGTTTGGAGCGGCCGGCCGACCGTAACGGCAGTGCCACGTTGTCGACCACGGACGACCACGGCAGCAGCGAGCGGCTGTAGTCCTGGAACACCACCGCGACGCCGGCGACCGGCTCGGTGAGCGGGACGCCCCGGTAGCGCACCTGTCCGTCGGCGGGTCGCTGCAGACCGCTCAGACACCGCAGCAGGGTGGTCTTGCCGACCCCGGACGGGCCGACCAGGCTGATGAACTCGCCCGGCCGCACTGTCAGGTCGATGCCGGCGAGGATGTCGTTGGCGCCGTAGCGATGTCCCAGTTCACGGACGTCGAGCTCGCCACCGGGCGTGCGCCCGTCGACGGCGTTGGCCACCGGGTTCACCATGATTCCTCCGTACGCAGCCGTGCCCGCTGTTTGCGGTGCCAGCGCAGCGTCACGGCCTCGACGATTCGGAACAGCACGTTCAGCATGTAGCCCACGACGCCGAGAGCGACGATGGCGCCCCACATCGAGGTGATCGCGAAGTTGCGCTCGGCGTTGAGCAGGAAGTAGCCGATCCCGCCGGAACTGCCGACCGTCTCGCCGACCACCAGCACCACCACGGCGATGGCCAGCGCCGTGCGGGCGCCGGCGAAGATCTGCGGGCCGGCCGAGGGCAGCACGATGCGGCGCAGTCGCTGCCAGCGGCTCAGCCGGAAGGTCCTTGCCGTGTCCACCAACAGGGGTTCGACCGAGCGCACGCCGTCGATCGTGTTCAGCAGCACGGGCCAGATCGCGCCGGTCGCGATCAGCACGATCTTCATCTCCGCGCCCAGGTCGAACAGCACTATGAAGACGGGCAGCAGGGCGACCCCGGGTACGGCGCGGAGAAATTCGAGCAGCGGCCGGCATGCCTCGTCGGCTCGCCGCGACAGTCCTAACGCGACACCGAGCAGCAGTCCCGCCAGAACGGCTGACAGGTAGCCAAGAGCGAGCACTTCAAGGCTGGGCACCAGATCGGTGCCCACGTGCCGGAAGAGCCAGTCCTGTCGAAACTGGAGCAGAATCGCGCTCAATGAAGGGAAGTAGAGGTCGGTGCTGCCGGCGCTGGTGAACCACCACAGGGCGAGCAGGGTGACCGGCAACCACGCTTCGACGAGCACTGAACGAATCCCGCGTGCCATCATCGACCTCCTCGTACCGAGGGATGCCAACGCAGCACCCGGGTCCGGAGCGCACCGAGAACCACGTTCACGGCGACCCCCAACAGTGCCGCGGCGCCCACTTCGGCATACATCCGCGGGTTGTCGACCGCGTTGAGCGCGAGTTGGATCTCGGCGCCGATACCCGGTGCGCCGCCGAGCAGCTCGCCCGAGACGGTCAGCAACAGGCAGATGGTTCCGGTGACACGCAGCCCGGACAGCACGAACGGCAAGCAGCTGGGCCAGAAGATGTGAAGGAACCGCGTGCGTCGGTTCAACCGGAACGACTTCGCCACATCGCCGAGCAGCGCCTCCTGTTGCTGGGCGGCGTAGACGGACTGGATCAGGAGGGGCCAGACCGCGCCCGAGATCACCAGCAGCAGCACCATCGCGCGGGTCGGCCCGTACAGCAGCAGGGCCAGCGGCACGAGAGCGACCGGCGGGATGGTGCGCATGAAGTCGAAGGCGAACCGCGTGCTCCGACTGGCGAATCGGTTGGACCCGACGAACAGGCCGACCGCAGTGCCCACCAGTGAACACATGGCGAGACCGATCGCCCAGGTCACGCCGGTGTCGAGCAGGGCCGTCCAGAACTGGCCCTGACCCACCAAACTGATCATCGCTCGACTGGTCTGTGCCGGAGTGGGTACCGAGTCGGGACCCACCCGCCACGACACCAGCCACCACAGGCCAACCGCGGCGGCGACAACACCTGCCTGCGCGAGCGTCATCCACGAGACCCGTCGCCGTTCGACCGGCACGACTGTGTTCGAACGGATGGCCGCGTCGAGCCGTGGACGCGCGGCCGTCATCGTCTCACCGCCCTGTTCCGTGGCGTCGGTCAACACGGCGTCGCCCTTCGTGTGGTGTAGAGAGATCACGGCAGGTGGTCAGTCCTGGACTTCGATCATGCCTCCGGACAGGCACAGCGACCCGTCGGTGAGACCGGACTCGAACGCGTACACCGAGCGGCCGTCACGGACGCCGGCCCGCCAGATCCAAGTGGTCATCACGTCCTGCGGAGTCACCCAACGGCTGAACCGCACGGCGAGTCGCTTCAACCGGTGCACGTCGTCGGCGCAAGTCGTCGCCAGCAGCGCGCGAGTGGCGAAGGCCAGCGTGCAGTTGCCGTGATTGATGATCCCCGGCAGGCCGAAGCTCCGCGCGAACGCCGCGTCGGAGTGCAGCGGCATGGTGTCACCGGACGCTCCCATGTAGCGAAACGTCTGGTCCGGGTCGAACATCGTGGTCACCACGGCGATCGGCTCCCCGATCCGGTCGACGGAGTAGTCGGGCGGCCCGTCGCCGACGGCTCGGCCCGCGATGGCGGTGCGGATGAAAACCGTCACGTACTGGTCGACAACCGGTGTCCCGTCCTCGGTCGTCGTCTCGCCGAGGACGGTGATCGTGGAGCCGGTCGAGTGCGGAACGACGCCGAGCGGCTTGGCCCTGGTCAGTAGGCGCATGCCGGGTTCGATCGGTCGATGGAACCGGAAGTCCTGCTCGCCGTGCAGGCCCATCATCCGCTTCGCCGGCGGCGGCATGCTCTCGGTGAGCGGGGCGATCACCCGGAATCCGGGCACCACATTGAAGATCGGACTGGCGTAGTCGCCGGCCAGGTGGGCGGGCACGGTGTCGTTCGTCGCACCGGCGTACGCCTGAAGGCGCATCCGGTCGACGTCGAACACGGCCGGCTCGCTCCACTTGCCCAGCGGCTCAAGGTCGAACTCGTCGACCGAGACCTCGGTGGCGGTCATGCAAACCAACCTCTTTCGGGTACTAGTGTCCGGAATGGACGGTTGTTTCGCCGTTGTCGCACCGTGCTTCGATGCGGGAGCGTTGTGGCCGCCCGCGTTCCAGACCGACGACGCGGTCGACGGAGGCGCGCCCCGGGCCGAGCAGCAGCGCGGTCACCAGTAGCACCAGGTAGAGCAGGTCGAGCTCCACCCCGGCGGTCGTCGCACCGACGAGGGGCTGGTGCAGGTCGAACGCTTTGACGACAAAGCCGGTGACGACCATTTCGCCGGCCAGCAGCAACGCGAACACACGCGTCAGGATGCCCGCGATGAGCGCGGCGCCGCCGACCAGTTCGAGGACGGGGACGACCTGGCTGGTCAGCGTCGGCGCTGGAATGTTGCCCAAGGACCGCAGAAAGGCCCCGAATCCGGCGATTCCGCCATCGGCCCGGTACTTCTGCAGCGCGTGGTCGATGAAGAGCGCGCCGAGCGTCAGCCGGGTCAGCAGCAGCGCCAGGTCCGGGACACGCTCCAGCGCGGCGGCGGCGCGGCGGTATGAGGTGATCATGTTGGCTCGCTTCTGGACTGGACGGCCTCGGCCTTCTCGGGCGTCCGGGTCGGTCGGGCTGAGCACGGTCGCCGAGCGGCGACTTCTGAGCCTCATGTTATTCGATGAACTTGCGACCGTCAATGTATTGTCATATCTCGACCGCGTGAAATGCCGCTGCTTAAGCCGTTGTGGCAGGGGAACAACGCCGGCCGCCGGGTCAGCTCCCCGACGCCGGCGGGCTCACGCCGCAACGATCGCGCTCACGCGCCGGTGATGTTGCGGGCGTCTGCCGGCCCGGACGGCCAGAACTGGTCACGGATCTCCCGGCGCCTCAGCTTTCCCAGGTCCGTCCGCGGGAACGGATCGACCGTGAAGGCGATCGCCGTCGGTTTTTTCATCGACCCCAGCTTGTCCCGGCAGAAGTCGATCAGCTCCTGCCCGGTCGCGGCCGCGTGCTCCCGCAGTCGGACGACCGCGTGCGGCGTCTCGCCCCACTTCGCGTGCGGCACGGCGACCACGACGACATCCTCGACGGCCGCGTGCTGGCCGAGCGCGTTCTCGATCTCGGCCGGCCAGATGTTGAAACCACCCGAGATGATCATGTCGTCCTTGCGGTCGACGACGTAGAGGTAGCCCCGCTCGTCCAGATAGCCACTGTCGCGGGTGCGCACGTAACCGTCAGGGGTGAGCCTGGCGCTGGTCGCCTCGGCGTCCCCGTGGATCCCGAGCATGCGCCCGTCGGTGTGGACGGCGATCTCACCGATCTGTGCGGCGTCGAGGTCGTTGCCGTCGTCGTCGAGGATGCGCACCGAACTGTTCAGGCACGGCCGGCCCGCCGAACGCAGCAAGGCCGCGTTCGAGAGCGCACCCTCGGCGTGGTCCTGCGGCGTCAGGCTCGTCGCGGGCAGGCACTCGCTCTGCCCGTAGGTCTGGAACAGCACGTCGCCAAGCAGGTCCCGGGCGCGGCGGGCGGTGCCGGCCGAGATCGGCGCGCCGGCGTAGAGGACCGCTCGCAGGCTGCTCAGGTCGGCGGTGTTCGCGGATTCGTGGTCGACGATCATCCGCAGCATCGTCGGGACCATCACGGTGACCGTGCATCGCTCGCGCTCGATGAGCTCCAGGGCGAGCCCCGCGTCGAACTGGTCCATGACCACAACCCGGCAACCACGGGCCAGCAGGGCGTAGATCACGGTGGACGCGGCGTGGGTGAGCGGGGCGGCCGCCAGGTAGGTGTCCTGCGCGGTCAGCCGGGGCAGCATCAGAGCATGGTCGGCCGTGACGTGCATCCACGACCGGTGGCTGTGCATCGAGGCCTTCGGCCGGCCGCTGGAGCCGGAAGAATAAGCCAGGTGCAGCAGGCTGTCGCCGGTTACCGGCGCCTTCGCGTCATCGGTTCCGGCGGCGGCCAGCAGCGACTCGTAGTCGAGCCCACCGTCGGGAGCGTCCTGCACGATGACGTGTTCGAGGCCGGGGACATCCGCGAAGGCGTCGGCGAACCGGCGGTGCAGCTCAGCAGTCGTGATCAGCGCCCGCGCTCCGGCGTTGGCAAGCATGTACGCGTGCGCGTCGGCCGCGTTCATGCCGTGCAACGCGGTTCGGACGTAGCCGCCGAGCGCAAGGCCGGTCATCGCCTCCAGCGTGGTCAGCGAGTTCGGCGCGAGCGTCGCGACCCGGTCGCCCGGCTGAAGTCCCAGTGACCGCAACGCGTTCACCAGTCGCACCGAGCGATCCCACAACTGCGCGTAGGTCTGTGTCCGGTCGTGGTGCTTGACGGCCACCAGCGCGGCGTGTTGCGCGCAGCTGCGCCGAATCAGGTCGGCGATGATCAACGCTTCTCCCTCGCGTCGTCGGAATCCGGCAACACCACTCGGAAGTGCATGCCGGCGAACTGCCAGGCGCCGTCGGTGCGCCGATAGCGGCACTGGTAGCGGCCCTCTTCCCAGATGCCCCAGACCCGTACCGACTTGGCGCCGACGGTGGCCTCGGCGTTGAACCGGTGCCAGGTCCACGTGCCGCCCGCGTTGTCGCCGTCGACCACGACCACCGGGGAGGTGAGCACGTAGCCCGCGCCGGTCAGCGGCATCGCTGCCATACCGGCGAAATGCTCGGCGATCGCGTCACGCCCGCAGATCGGGCCGTGCCGTCGCATGTCGATGACGGCGTCGTGGCAGAAGTATCCGGCGAGTTCGGCGAACTCGCGATCGGCGACCGCGCGCGTGAATCGCCGGTGCAGATCCTCGATCGCCTGCAGGCACTCCAGCTCGTCGAGCCTGGCCCGTAGTCGGTACAGCTCCCGGACCAGGTCCGGCCGGCTGCCGGTGAGCTCAGCCGGCATGGCTGGCACCATGGACCGGAGTCGGCGCTGCGGCCTCGCCGTCGCTGTCCGGCGCGACCAGCCGGAACGTCATGGCCGCGAACCGCCACCGACCGCCGACATAACGGTAGGAGCACTCGTATCGGCCCTCCCACCACGGCCCGAACACCCGTACCGTCGCACCCATGGCCGGGAACTCGCATCGATGCCGGTGCAGGGTCCAACTGCCGGTCGCCTCGTCGCCGTCCACGTCGATGATCGGCGAGCTCAGCACGTATCCGTCGTGCGGGTGGCCGGCCTCGCCCATCGCGTCGAAGAGTTCGGCCAGTTCGGCCCGGCCGCGCCGGAGGCCGCGCTCGGACAGGTCGACCACCGCGTCCTCGGTGAAGCTGTCGAGCAGGTCGGTCCACTCGCGATCCGCGAGGCTGCGGACATAGCTCCGGTGGAGCTTCTTGATGGCCTCGACATCCTCCAGCCGCCCCAACCGGTCGGACAGCGCCGCGACGAGCTGCGCCAGCTCGGTCTCCGTCATCACGTGCTCCTCACCGCGACCGGTGTCGCCGGCCACCCCGGCATCGTAAGACAGAACTGACACGATCGCCAGACATTTGTAACATCTTGGCCATGGTCGGCCGGCCTCGGCCGCCACCACGATAGGCTCGGATCGTGACCGCAAACCCATCCCCGGGCGCATCCTCGGAGGCGCCCGCGAGCTCCGGAACGGCACGGGCCACGCTGCTCACCGTGCTCGGCGAGGCGGTCGCGCCCTACGGTGACACCGTGTGGCAGGAGTCACTGGTCGCCGCGCTGACCGCGCTCGACATCTCCTCCCCCGCCGCCCGCCAGGTGGTCGCCCGAGCCATCCGCGAAGGCTGGCTCACCAGCGAACGGGTCGGCCGACGATCCCTGCTGACCATCAGCGACAGCAGCCGCAAGATGCTCGAAGAGGGGCGCGCCCGCGCGCTCGCCTTCGGCTCCCCCGCGGAGTGGGACGGCCGCTGGCTGCTGGCCGCCCTCACCGTGCCCGAGGAGCGACGGGAGCTGCGGTACCAGATGCGAACCCAGTTGGGCTGGCTCGGCTTCGGCTCCCTCGGCAACGGACTGTGGATCTCACCGCACGTCGAGCACCAGGGCGCGACCATGGACCTGCTGCGCGGCGCGGACGATCCGGTGAACGCCTTCGTTTTCATCAGCACGATGAGCCCCACCCACACCCCCGCCGAGATCACCAAGGCCGCCTGGGACCTTGACGCCCTCCGCGAGCGGTACGCCACCTTCCTGACCACACACGGCAGGTCGCGGCCGAGCGCGTCGGCCGCAATCTTCGCGGCCTGGATAAGGATGTTCACCTCCTGGCGGCACTTCCCGCTCGTCGACCCCGAACTACCGGACTCGCTGCTGCCGGCGCGCTGGCCCCGAGCGCGCGCCCGAGCGTTGTTCACCGCCCGCAACAAGGAGTGGACCGACGTGGCACTGGAGTACTTCCGCTCGCTGTGAGCGCCGCTCGCGCCCGGAACGGTGTGATAAGTCATCTCTCGGATCGTATATAATTCTTGATATCATCGGCTCGTGAGTCACTCACTCGGCCTCCGGCCCAGCAAGATCATCGCCGTGCACCTGAACCACCGCTGCCGCGCGGCGGAGCGCGGCCGGGTTCCGGAAGTGCCGTCCTACTTCCTCAAGCCACCGTCCTCGCTGAGCGAGACCGGCTCCCCCCTCGTCCGGCCGCGAGGATGCGAACTGCTCACCTACGAAGGCGAGATCGCCGTGGTCATCGGCACCCGCGCCCGAAACGTCGATCGGGCGGACGCGTCGCGCCACATCGGGTTCTTCGCCGCGGCCAACGACGCCGGCCTGCACGACCTGCGCTGGCCCGACCGTGGCTCGAACCTGCGGTCCAAAGGCGGCGACGGCTTCACGCCGGTCGGACCGAGCCTGATTCCGGCCGACAGTGTCGACGCCGGCCGCCTGCGCCTGCGGACCTGGGTGAACGGAAACCTGGTCCAGGACAGCTCGTCGGCGGACCTGATCTTCGGCTTCGAGTACCTGATCGCCGACCTGTCCCGCACGATCACCCTGGAACCCGGCGACATCATCCTCACCGGCACGCCGACGGGCGCCGGCGTCGTGCGGCCCGGCGACGTCGTCGAGGTCGAAGTGGCCGAAGGCGGCCGGCTGCGCAACGAGATCGTCGCCGCCGCCGTGCCCCTGGCCGGCATCGGCGCCATGCCGCGGATCGACGACGAGGCGCGTGCCGTCGCCGGGCCACCGGCCGGCAACCTCGGCGTCCCGGAAGCGGCCGCCGACGGGACCGGGCTGGCGCCCGCCACTGTCGAGGCGCTCGGCGCCGTGTCCACCGCGACCCTCTACTCGCAGCTGCGCAAACGGGGTCTCAACGAGGTTTTCCTGGCCGGTGTCCGGCCGGTGCGTGCCGGCCGGCGACTGCTGGGCCGCGCTCGCACGCTGCGTTACCTACCGCTGCGCGAGGACGAGTTCCAGCGCCGCGGGGGCGGGATGAACGCCCAGAAGCGGGCCGTCGAAGGTCTCGGGTCTGGTGATGTCCTTGTCATCGAGGCCCGCGGCGAGATCGGCGCGGGCACGATCGGCGACATCCTCGCGCTGCGGGCCCAGATCCGTGGCGCCGCGGGAATCGTGACCGACGGCCCGCTGCGCGACACCAGTGCCGTCGCGGACCTGGACATCCCCACCTACGCCGCGGGGTCACACGCGGCGGTGCTCGGCCGGCGGCACGTCCCGATGGACGTGGACATCCCGATCAGCTGCGGCGGCGTGCTCGTGCTGCCCGGCGACGTCCTCGTCGGCGACGACGACGGAGTGATCGTCGTCCCCGCCGACCTGGTCGACGACGTCGCCGCCGCGGCCCTCGCCCAGGAGCGGGAGGAGGCCTACGTCGTGGACAAGATCCGCGGCGGCGCCTCGGTCGCGGACTGGTACCCGATGACGCCTGCGGCCCGCGCCGAGTACGAGGAGTCGCGATGAGTGAGCCCGCGCAGTCGAAGTCGACGCTCTCCTACGAGTTGCTCAAACAGCGCATCACCGACGGCACGTACGGCCCCGGCTACCGGATCGTGCTCAACCAGATCGCCGGCGAACTCGGTGTGAGCGCGATCCCGGTCCGTGAGGCGCTGCGCCGGCTGGAGGCCGAGGGCTACGTCGAGGTGACCCGCAACGTCGGGGCGCACGTGAGCCGGTTCGACGCGACGCAGTACGTGCACACCATGCACATCCTGGCCATGCTGGAGGGTTACGCGACGGCGATCACCGCGCCCCTGCTGACCGCGGCGGACATCGCCAACGCCCGAGAGATCAACGCCCGTATCGCCGACACCGGACCGGACTTCGACCCCCGGCTCTTCTCCGAGCTCAACCACGAGTTCCACTTCGCCATCTACCGGCACTGCCCGGACGCCCACCTCCGCGAGCTCGTCCAGGTGGAGTGGGACCGGATGGCGCTCATCCGGCGCGCGTCCTTCCACCTGCCGCAGGAACGTATCCGCCGGTCGATCGCCGAGCACGACGCGATCACCGACCTGATCGAGTCCGGCGCCGACGCGGCCGACATCGAGCGGGTCGCGCGCCAGCACAAGATCCACTCCGTCGACGCGTTGGCCACTCGCAACGCCGCAATCGGAAAGGCCGCCCACCCATGAGATTCCGCACCGATCCCGGTTCCGTCACCGGGTCCATCGCTCCGGTCGTCACGCCGTTCCACGCCGACGGCGCACTCGACCACGACAGCCTGCGCCGGCTCGTCCGGTGGCAGATCTCCCAGGGATCGCACGGAATCTCCTTCGGCGGCTCCACCGGCGAACCGGGCGCGCTCACTCGGGACGAGCGCGCGGCCGCGCTGCGGACGGTGGCCGACGAGATCGGCGACCGGGTCCCGTTCCTGCCCGGGACCGGTTCGGCGAAGCTGGACGAGACGCTGGAACTCACCGCGCTTGCCCAGGAACTCGGCGCCGACATCGCCCTGGTGATCACGCCCTACTACGCCCGGCCGTCCCAGCAGGCGCTGTTCCAGTGGTACTCCACCGTGGCCGGCGAGTTCCCCGACCTGCCGATCGCGATCTACAACGTGCCGTCGAGGACCGCGGTGGACATCGAACCCGACACCGTGCTGCGGCTGCGCCGCGCTCACGACAACATCGTGGGAATCAAGGAGACGACCAAGGACTTCGAGCACTTCTCCCGGGTGCTGCACCTGTGCGGACGGGATTTCCTGGTGTGGTCCGGGATCGAGCTGCTGTGCCTGCCGCTGCTGGCGCTCGGCGGCCGCGGCTTCGTCAGCGCGTTGGCCAACATCGCGCCGCGAGCCGTCGCCGACATGTACGAGCTGTGGACCGCCGGCGACCACGCGGCGGCCCGCGACCTGCACTACCGGCTGCATCCTCTGGTCGACCTGCTGTTCGTCGAGACCAATCCCGCCCCGGCCAAGTGGGTGCTCGCCGATCTCGGTCTCATCGACTCGCCCCACGTGCGCCCGCCGCTGATCGAACCCGGCCCTGACGTGGTCGAGTCGATCCAGCGGCTCCGCGCCCAGGCAGCGGACCTCGTCGCGGAACCGATCGGAGCAACGTCATGACGCTCGCATCCTCATTGCCCGGCACCGCCGGCTCGGCCTTCACCGGCTTCATCGCGCACTACATCGACGGCCAACGGGTCGCGAGCCGGGGCGGCGAGACCTTCGACGTGCTGGATCCTTCGACCAACCAGGCCTACGCCCAAGCCGCGGCCGGGCAGGCCGCCGACGTCGACCGCGCCGTCACGGCCGCGCGGGCGGCGTTGGCCGGACCGTGGGGACGGTTGAGCACCAGGGAACGCTCCCGGATCCTGATGCGCATCGCCGACGCGATCGAGGAACGCGCCGGTCTGCTGGCCGAGTACGAGTCCCGCGACACCGGACTGCCCATCACCCAGGCGCGTGGGCAGGCCCACCGGGCGGCGGAGAACTTTCGCTTCTTCGCCGACATCTCGGTCGGCGTGCACGAGGATGCCTTCCGCACCGGCGGCACCCAGATCGGCTACGTGCTGCGGCGGCCGATCGGCGTCGCCGGGTTGATCACTCCGTGGAACACCCCGTTCATGCTGGAGACGTGGAAGCTCGCCCCGGCACTCGCCGCCGGCTGCACGGTCGTGCTCAAGCCGGCGGAGTGGTCGCCGCTGTCGGCCGGCCTGCTGCCCGAGATCGCCGAGCAGGCCGGCGTGCCGGCCGGCGTGCTCAACATCGTGCACGGCATCGGCGAGGAGGCCGGGGCGGCGCTGGTGGACCACCCCGACGTGCCGCTGATCTCGTTCACCGGGGAGACCACCACGGGCAAGCTCATCGCCCGCAACTCCGCGGGGCACCTGAAGGCGCTGTCGATGGAGCTGGGCGGCAAGAGCCCGTGCATCGTCTTCGACGACGCGGACCTGGACGCCGCCATCGACTCCGCGGTCTTCCAGATCTTCAGTCTCAACGGCGAACGGTGCACCGCCGGCTCTCGAATGCTCGTGCAGCGAGGAGTCTACGAGGAAGTGCTGCACCGCTTGGCCGTCCGGGCCGCGGCGGTGCGGGTCGGCCGGCCGTCGGAACCGGACACCGAACTCGGCGCGCTCATCCATCCCGAGCATCACGCGAGGGTCCTCGACTACATCCGGATCGGCGTCGAGGAGGGCGCGCGACTGCTCGTCGGCGGCGGACGGCCGGCCGGACTGCCGACGGGAAACTTCGTCGAGGCAACGGTTTTCGCCGACGTGCGGCCGTCGATGCGGATCTTCCAGGAGGAGATCTTCGGCCCCGTGCTGTGCGTGACGCCCTTCGACACCGAACAGGACGCCGTCGCGCTGGCCAATGCGACGCCGTACGGGCTGGCCGGCTACGTGTGGACGAACGATCTCCGACGCGCGCACAACGTCGCGGCGGCCGTGGACGCGGGCATGCTGTGGATCAACTCGCACAACATCCGCGACCTGCGCACCCCGTTCGGCGGCGTCAAGGCCAGCGGTGTCGGCCGCGAGGGCGGCTCGCACAGCATCGACTTCTACACCGAGTCGCGCATCGTGCACGTCAGCCTGGCCGACGTGCCCGTTCCTCGCTTCGGGGCCGGCGGATACGAGGCCACGCGATGAAAGGCCGGCCGAGCGCTCCGGACGTGGTCCGCTCCTCCTACGCCGAACTGATCGTCACCGACCTGGCGAAGTCGCGGTGGTTCTGGGTCGACGTGCTCGGCCTGCACGTCCAGGCCGAGACCTCGGACGTGCTGTGCCTGCGCGGCACCGACGAGCTGACCCACCACAATCTCGTGTTGCGGCGCGGTCCGGTCGCCGCCCTCGACCACATCGCCTACCGGGTCCGCGGCGCCGCCGACGTCGACAGGGCCGAGGAGTACTTCGCCGCGCTCGGCCGTCCGGTGCGCCGGGTGGCCAAGGGCGACGGCACGCCCGGTGTCGGGGACGCCCTGCACACCGTCGACCCGCTTGGCTTCCCGGTGGAGTTCTACTACGACATCGAGCAGGCGGAGCGGCTGATCCAGCGCTACGACCTGCATCGCGGCGCGGCCATCGCCCGGCTCGATCACTTCAACATCGTGGTGCCGGACATTCCGGCGGCGTACTCGCACTACACCGCCCTCGGTTTCGGCTGTTCCGAGACGATCGAGGACGAGCACGAGATGTACGCGGCGTGGATGTACCGCAAGCAGACCGTGCACGACGTGGCCTTCACCGGCGGCGCGGGTCCGCGACTGCACCACCTGGGCATGGCGACCCACGAGTCGCACCAGGTGCTGCACATCGCCGACATCCTCGGCGCGCTGCACGCGGAATCCCACATCGAGCGCGGGCCCGGCCGCCACGGCGTGTCGAACGCCTTCTACGTCTACCTGCGGGATCCGGACGGGCACCGGGTCGAGATCTACACCTCCGACTACTACACCGGCGACCCCGATCACGAGACCTACCGGTGGAGCGTCCACGACGACCGTCGCCGTGACTACTGGGGCAACGCGGTGATCGAGTCCTGGTACAAGGAGGCGACACCGGTGCTCGACCTCGACGGGAACGTCGTGCCGGTCAGCGAGTCCGCCATCGACGAGAGCGCCGTGCGGGTCGGCGCCGACGGTCTCGGCGGCTGAACGCACCGCAGCCCCCGTCCGGTCGAGTCGGACGGGGGCCGCGGTGCTCGTGCCGTCAGAAGATCTCAAGCAGGGCGGCGGCTCCCTGGCCACCGCCGACGCACATCGTCACGACGGCGCGCCGGGCGCCGCGTCGATGTCCCTCGATCAGCGCGTGACCGGTCAGCCGCGCTCCCGAGCAGCCGTAGGGATGCCCGAGTGCGATCGCCCCTCCGTTCACGTTGAGCAGTTCGTCCGGGATGCCGAGCTGGTCGCGGCAGTAGATCACCTGGCTGGCGAACGCCTCGTTCAGCTCCCAGAGGTCGATGTCCTCGACCGTGAGCCGGTTGCGTTCGAGCAGACGGCGCACCGCCGGCACCGGCCCGATGCCCATCTCGGCCGGATCACAGCCGACCACCGTGAAGTCGACGAACCGGCCGAGAGCCTCGACATCCGACGCGGCCGCCCGCTGCTCCGACATCAGCACGCAGGCGGAGGCTCCGTCGGTGAACTGGCTCGCGTTGCCGGCGCTGACGGTCCCACCGGGAAGCGCGGTCCGGATGCGCTGCACGCCGTCGAGAGTGGTGCCGGGGCGCACGCCCTCGTCGTGTTCGATGCGGATCGTGCGGGTCCGGACGCCGTCGTCCTGCTGGGCCACCATCGTGGTCGTCACCGGCGCGATCTCCTGATCGAACCGTCCGGTCCGCTGGGCGGCGTGCGCACGCTGTTGGCTGGCGACCCCGTACTCGTCCTGTCGTTCGCGTGAGATCCCGTAGCGTTCGGCGACGTTCTCCGCGGTCCGCAACATCGGCGCGTACAGCGTCGGCCGGTGCTCGGCCAGCCACGGATCGGTGATCATGTGCGTGTTCATCTCGTTCTGCACACAGGAGATCGACTCGACCCCGCCCGCGACGACCACCTCGCACTCCCCCGCCGCGATCCGCGCCGCGGACAGGCTGATCGCCTGCAGGCCCGACGCGCAGAACCGGCTCACCGTCATGCCCGGCACGGAGTCGGGCAGCCCGGCGCGCATGCCGACCTGACGGCCGATGTTCTGGCCGTTGGCGCCCTCGGGATTGGCGCATCCCATGACGACATCGTCGATCTCCGTCGGATCGACCGCCGCGCGCTGCAACGCCGCGTCGACCGCGTGCGCTCCCATCGTCGCGGCGTGGGTGAGGTTGAACGCGCCGGTCCACGCCTTGGCCAGTGGTGTGCGAGCGGTGGAGACGATCAGTGGCGTGCTCATGCGGTTGCCTTCTCCCAGGTCGTGATCGACAGTCCATCGCGGGCGTACTCGGTCAGCAGCGGCGTCGGCGTCCAGGCGAACCGGCGCATCGCCCGTATGACCCGGTCCAGTCCGATGTGGTCCGCGTGGTGGAGCGGGCCACCACGCTCGGCCGGAAAGCCGTAGCCGTTGAGGAAAACCACGTCGATGTCCGAGGCGCGGCGGGCGACGCCGTCCTGCATGACGGCGGCGGCCTCGTTGACCAGGGCGTAGACACACCGTTGCACGATCTCGTCGTCGCTGATCGCGGCCGGGTCCCGACACCACTCGGCGATCAGGTCGCCGACCTCGGGATTCAGCGTGCGTTGCGGGTAGCGGTACCAGCCGGCGCCGGACTTGCGGCCGAGCAGTCCCCGGATGGCCAACTGGTCGGCCAGCCACCACTCCGGTCCGGTGGCGCCGCGCGCCTGCCGCGCCTGCCAGGGAATGTCGTTTCCCACCAGGTCGAGAACCCGGAACGGGCCCATGGCCATCCCCCAGGATTCGAGGACCGCGTCCACCCGGTCGGGCGGGACGCCCCGGCTGAGCAGGATCATGGCCTGTCGGACATAGGCGTCCATGACGCGGTTGCCGATGAACCCGTCGCCGACACCGGAGACGACCCCGATCTTGTTCAGCTGTCGGGTGATCCGCGCGGCCCTGGCCAGCGTGTCGGCCGAGGTGGCCGCGCCCTCGATGATCTCGACGAGTCGCATCACGTCGGCCGGACTGAAGAAGTGCAGCCCGACGACGTCCGCGGGCCGTCCGGTCACGCCCGCGATGGCGTCCAGGTCGAGCGAGGACGTGTTGGAGGCCAACAGCGCTCCCGGTTTGGCGTGACGATCCATCTCGGCGAACACCGCCTGTTTGACCGCCAGGTCCTCGAACACCGCCTCGATGACAAGGTCGGCATCGCCGATGTGCCGCAGCCCCACTTCGCCGCGGAACTGCTCGGGCTTGAGCCGACGGCGTTTCAGCTCGGCCATGACCGCGGCGGCCGCGGCGTCGGCGCGGTCCTGGTCGGTCTCGACCAGGACCACCGAGATGCCGGCGGCCAGCAGTGCGAGGGCGATGCCTCGCCCCATGGTGCCGCCGCCGATCACTGCCGCCGTCGCGACGTTCGGCACGCGGCTGCCGGCCGTCTTGACCCGACCGGCCCTGCGTTCGGCCAGGAAGCGGTATCGGAACGCCGGCGCGGAAGTGCTGGCACACAAGCTCTGGAACAGCCGGAGCTCGGTGGCGAGGCCATCGTCGAACGGCAGGGCGGTGGCGGCGAGGGCGTCCAACGCGTAGCCGGTCCCGGGCCGCGTGGCCCGACTGCGGCCGGCAGCGCGGCGGGCAAACGCGATCAGCCCCTCGCGCTCTGACGCCCGGACCTCGACGTCGCGCAGCCGCGGTGGCGCAGTCAGCGCAACGCGCTGGACGAACCGCACCGCCGCGTCGACGAGATCGCCGAGGACGACCTCGTCGACCAGCCCGAGCCCCTGCGCGACGGTCCCCGTCACGGTGCTACCGCCGAGAACGAGGTTGAGGGCAGTCTCGAAACCGACCGCCCGCGGCAGCCGCTGTGTTCCGCCGGCACCGGGGATCAGGCCCAGTGTGATCTCCGGCAGGCCGAGTCGGGCGTCCGGCGTGGCGATCCGGTAGTGGCAGGCCAGCGCGAGCTCCAGGCCGCCGCCGAGCGCCGCGCCGTGGATCGCCGCCACGACCGGGGTGCGCATCATGTCGAGCGTCCCGGTGATCGTCAGGTGCAGGGATGGTTCGAGCAACGCCTCGCCGCGGTCGAACTCGGTGAGGTCCGCGCCGGCGCTGAAGGTCCTGTCGGCACCGGTCAGCACGACCGCGGTGATGGTCGAGTCGTGTTCGACCTGTTCGAGTGTGGCGAGCAGGTCGGTGCGCAGGGCATGGTTCAGGCAGTTGACGGGTTGGCTGTGCATCAGGACGACGGCGGTGGAGCCGTGTCGCTCAACAGAAACGGTGCTGTCGGGAGAAGTCATCGGTCCTCGTGTGGTCTCAGCCCCTCAAGGCGTGCGGGCGGAAGGAATACGGCCGTGGATGCGGACCTCGGCCAGCAGTGCGCCGTCGTCGTCCCGCACCTCGACGTCGTAGATCCCGGCCCGCCCGTCGAAGACGCGCTCCGTGGCGTGCGCGGCGAGCTCGACGCCGACGCGAGCGGGCAGCAGGAAGGCGATGTCCGCGTGCACGGACACGCCGGGCAGGCCGTGGCTGTTCAGGGCGAACGCGAAGGCCGTGTCGGCGAGCGTGAACACGTAGCCGCCGTGCACGATGCCGTGACCGTTCCCCATCTCCGGCGAGGTCGACATCCGTGCCGTCGCGGCCCCGGGAGCGGACACCTCGATCGTGATGCCCAGCGCCCGAGCGGCATGGTCGTCGGCCATGAGCGCAGCGCCGAGGTCTGGTCCGGCTGGGACGCCTGACGTGGTGGCCATGGCCCGATGATGCCACACAAATGACAAGTTGTTGACTATCGTCTGGCTTACGTCACATATACGGCACGCCTGGCCGCCACCGACACCACCTTCCGGCGGCGGGTTCTGTTGTAATCGGACACATGCATGGCGAAGATGACCCCATGTCGACCGGGCGTGCCGAGCCGACCCTGCTGTACGTGATGAAGCAGGTCGAACTCGCGGTCCGCGCGCAGCTGGACGGCCTGCTCAGACCGTCCGGCATCACCGCCCTGCAGTACACCGCGCTGACCGTGCTGGAGCGGCGAACCGACATGTCCTCGGCGGAACTGGCCCGCAACTCGTTCGTCACCACCCAGACGATGGCCGACATGGTCGCCGCCCTCCTTGACCGCGGCCTGATCAGCCGGTGCCGCGATCAGACGAACCGGCGCCGGCTCAAGCTCCGGCTGACCGCCGCCGGCCGAGAACTGCTGGACCGCCACCGTCACGACGTCGCCGATCTCGAGACACGCATGCTGTCCCGCCTGACGCCACAGCAGGCCGCCCACCTGCGCGACTACATGTACGAGTGCCGGGCGGCCCTGACCGACACTCCGCCGCACTGACCCATCGCGCGAGCCCGCTCGACCGAATGGACGAGCCGCACAATCAACAGGAAACCTGTTTGACAGGAATCCTGTACGTTCGCCGGATTCTGTGCCACCCTCCACGTCGTGAGTGCAGAGCAGCACCCGCGACCCGCGAGGACGGTGACCAGATGAGCCAGATCGACTCACCAAACACGACGCGCTCCCTCGGCCCGGGCACCTTGATCGCCAGCTGTCTCGCGGTCTGTCTCGCCCAGATCGCGCTGGCCATGCCCGCGGTGCTCAACGGGCTGTTCCAGTCCGATCTGCACCCGATCGGCTCCCAGCTGACCTGGATCTCCGACGCGTTCCTGCTGCCGGTCACCGTGCTCGAACTGACCTTCGGCGTGCTCGGCGACCTGTTCGGCCGCAAGAGACTGCTGGTCGGCGGCTCGGCACTGATCGTGCTCGGCGAGATCGTCGCCGCCGCGGCCGGCGGCATCGACCTGCTGTGGGTCGGCCAGGCCATCGCCGGTCTCGGCGCGGCGGCCGTGTTCCCGACCTCGCTGGCGATGATCGCGGCCGGCACGCACACCGCACGGGACCGGGCGCGGAGCATCGCGACCTGGGCGGCCGCGCTGTCCAGCGGCGGCTTCGTCGCCCCCGTCGTCGCCGGTGTCGCCGCCGGCAACGGGTCCTGGCGTGCGGCGTTCGTGGTTGTCACCGTCCTCGCGGTGCTCAGCACCGTCGTTTCCCAGCTGCTGGCCAAGAACTCCAGCGCGCCGCAGGGCAGATCGCTGGACTGGGGCGGCCAGGTCACCATCCTGATAGGACTGTTCGCCCTGCTCTACGCGGTCATCCAGGGCGAGAGCGACGGGTGGTCGGCGCCGTCGGTGATCATCGCCTTCGTCGTCGCCGCCGTGTTCCTCGTGCTGTTCGTGGTCGCGGAGAGCCGCGCCCGCGCGCCGATGCTGCGACTGGACCTGTTCCGGAACCGGGCATTCACCGTCGCCTCGATCATCGCCGTGGTCGGCATGTTCAGCTTCCTCGGCACCGCGTACGCCACCAGCATTCGGCTCGGCCCGATCCAGCACCAGAGCCCGCTGCGCACCTCGGTGGCGTTCGTGCTGCTCAACGGCATCACCCTGGTGCAGGCGCCCCTGACGTCCCGGCTGTTGGAGCGGGTGAACCCGCGCTGGCTGCTCGGCGCCGGCCTGCTGCTGATGGCCGTCGGCGACTTCCTCGCGGCCGGCCTCGACGTGCACGACACGGCGCTGACGTCCCTGATCCTGCCCCTGGCCCTGGTCGGCATCGGTTTCGCCCTGACCGTCTCCTCGATCACCGCGACCGCCGTGAACACCGTGCCGATCCATTTCGCGGGCATGGCCAGCGCCTCCACCAGCCTGCTGCGCGACCTCGGTTTCACCCTCGGCCCCGCCATCATCGGGGCGGTCGCCCTCAGCCGCGCCGCCTCTGTGTTCGACACCAACCTGGCGGCTTCCTCCCTCGCCCCTCAGGTTAAGGGCGCCGCGTCAGCCGTAGCGCAGGAAGGCGGTCCGCTCGCCGTCAACTCGGTGCCGCCGGCCAGCCCGCCCGGACAGGCCGCCGCACTCGCGGTGGACGCCCTGGGCAACGGGTATTCGATCGGCTACCTCGTGTGCGGCGCGGCGGCCCTGGTCGCCGGGGTGCTGGCAGCGGTCGCCCTTCGAGGCGGACGTGCTGACACCATGGTCACCGAGGAGTCCCTGGGGCTCAGGACAACGTGATCGTCGTGGTGAGGGTGCCGCCGTGCGGAACGCGAAGCACGTGCAGCCGCCGTCCGCCCGTGCGCAGGATCGTGACGTCGGTCGCGGTCACCGAGGCGGCCAGCCCGCAACCCCATTCGATGGTGATCGTGCTCGTGCCACGACGGATCATCAGCCAGGTCGCGGTCGCCGACGAGTTCTGTCCGAACACGACCGGAGCCCCACCGGCGAACGTGACGATGTCCGTCGGCTTGAGCACGAGTGGAACTTGCTCGGTGAGCATGCTCGTGCCCTGCACCGCACGCGTCACAGTGTTCCGCGTGATGGTGAGCCGGGTACTGATCCGGCCGTCCGGCAACGCATAGTCGACCGTCACCGGCGCGGAGCGCGGTTGGACCGCATCCCCGTTCCAGGCCCGGTCGCCGACGCGGTAGCTCGCCGTCAGGAGACTGCGCGCGTCCGGGTTGCCGTTGGGCAGCAGACTGGCCCAACACATGGCGTCGTCCTGCTGACTCTGCACAATCGTGCCCGCTGCCGGGTGCCAGAGCAGCCCGGCGGAGGCTCGCACATGCTCCGACGGCCGCGTCCCGAAGAAGGCGGCCAGGTACAACGCGGGCCGGCGCACGTAGGTGTAGGTCTGGTCGGTCGCGGTGTCCTTGCGCTGGACGGCGAAATCGGTGCTGCGCAGGTAGGGCAGCTGCCGGATCGCCTGGCGTTTCGTGGATGCGGACGGCAGCGCCTCACCGTAGGGCGCGTGCGCGATGATCCGCGGTGAGGTGTCCTGTTTGGCCAGTGGCGCCACTGGGGAGGGATCGGCATGCCAGGCCGCCCGGGTGGCCGCCCGGTCCTCGGCGGAGGTGAAGAACGGTGCGAGCGCGGGCACTTCGGGAACGAAGAAGGAACCCAGGTTGGTGCGGTCGGGATCGGGCACCACGTCGTCGTAGCCGGTGACGGTGGTGCGCGCGGACATGCCGACGTAGGTCAGCGAGCCGGTGGCGTCCGGCTCACGCAGCACGTTGTAGCCGAACCACTCGGCGAACCTCGCGGCCATCGACACGACTGTCCGGTCGCCGGTCAGCACGTGGATCTCGGCGATCTCCGGGAGCAGGACCTCGAAGTTGTAGTTGATGTCCATGCCGGTCGGTTCGTAGAAGAACCCGGCCGGGCTCTGTCCGTGCGCGGCCAGGTAGGCGATGCGTTCGGCGAGCTTCGCCCGCATGGCGGGGTCCGGGTCGAGCCCCAGCGCCAGCGTCGCGCCAGACAGGCCCGCCGCGTTCTGGTTCGCGTACTGGATCGGCGACGCCCAGATCGGGTTGTCCGGGTTCAGGAACCAGCTCATGCCGCTGTGCAACGCGGTGGCGATCTCGCCGCGCCGCGACCCGAGCACGGTGGCCTGGCGGAGATTCCGCAGCGTCTTGGCCAGGTAGCCGATGCCGAACCCGGTCGCCGCCTTGGACTCCTCCGTGCTGCTGTACTCGGGCCACGAACCGTCCGCGTGTTGCAGGTCGAGGTAGTGGGCGATGGCGGCATCGAGCCGGTTGCGCAGTGGCACACTGCCTGAGTAGGGGTTCCATGGCCGGCAGTTCGCGAGGAACCAGCTGAACGTGTACACGTGCTCCTGCACGCGTGCGTTGGTGGGCGTGCTCGGCGTGCGCCACCACCCGCCGCCGAGATAGCCGAGCGTCGCCAGGTCGGTGACCTCGACGTCGTTGGCCATGCCGGGCAGAATCACCAGGTAAGACGCGAACCTCTGCTCCAGCGGCGCGAACAAGCGGCGCACCGGCGCTCCGGCCGGCAGGGCCGGCAGCGACGGGAACGGGCCGGCAGGCGGCGGCACAGCGGCAGCCGCGGTCGGCCCGGCACCGAGCCCGAGAGCCGCCCCCAGCCCTGCCGTTCCGAGCAGCATTCCTCGCCTCGACAACAGCATGGTCGGCTCCTTCGTACGGATCCCGTTGGGCGACAAGCACCAAGGCGCTCAGTAGACGCTCACTCCGTAGGCGCTGAGCGCCTCGGTGACGGGCTGGTAGAAGGACTGCCCGCCGCTGGTGCAGTCGCCGCTGCCGCCGGAGGTCAGCCCCAGCGCGGTGTTGCCGGCGAACAGCGGGCCACCACTGTCGCCGGCCTCCACGCAGACCGTGGTCGCGATCATGCCGTTGACGGTGGTGCCGTCGCTGTAGTGCACGGTGGTGTTCACTTGTGTCACCGTGCCTCGGTGCAGGCCGCTGGTGCTGCCGCTGCGGCCCACTGTTTGGCCCACCACGGCGTTGCCGGCGCCGGAGATGTCGCGTTGCGTGCCGTCGTAGAGGTCCACGGTGCCCGGCCGGTCGATGGCGCTCGTGTACTGGAAGAGCGAGAAGTCGTTGTCCGGGAAGCTGGTGCCCACCCGGGCGGCGATGATCTGGCCGCCGGAGGTCGCCCAGGTGCTCGCGACGTTGCCGCAGTGGCCCGCGGTGAGCAGGTACGCGGTGCTGGTGCCGGGTTTCTTCACATTGAAGCCGAGCGAGCACCGGACTCCCCCGCCGAGAATGGCGTCGCCGCCGGCGATCGTGGTCCGGTACTCGCCAGCGGTCCGCTCCAGCCGGGCGGCCGCGCCGAGTGCCGACACCACCGACTTCAGCCGATCGAGCGTGGACCCGGTCACGGTGCTGTCGGCCGTGACCACGACCTGGTCGGCGACCGGGTCGACACCCCACGACGTGCCGGGAAAGGCGACTGTGTGATCGAGTTCGGCCGTGGCGGCCCGGAGCTGCGCGGCGCTGCGTGCGACCACCCGCGCCCGCGCTCCGGCGGCCCGCACGGTCGCGGCGTCCGCCTCGCGGGTCACGGTGACCACCAGTTGGCCGCTGTTGTCCACATAGGACCCAGGGCTGTCCACGCCGAGCCGCGTGGCCAGCGCGGCAACCTGCCGGGCGGTGTCCGGTGCGGCCTGTGCGCCCGGCGCCGCCAACGCGGTGAGCGCCGCCAACGCGACGAGCGAGGCGGAGGTGACAACGGACCCGGTTCTGCTCATGATGCCTCCTCAACAGGACGCGCGGCAGGACACCGCACAAGCGGTGGAAACGGCGGGAACACCCAGCCGAAGCAGTAAAACCGCAGCCATCGGGCGAAGTCAACGAGCCGGAGTCGGAAATAATATCAGTCCGGCTTTCTGTCCTGCGCGGTTACCCGACGGGCGGTTGACCGCGCCGGCCGATTGCCCCGACGATCGCGGAAGTGCCGGTGGCACACCACCACCGGTGGCCAGCCGCACCCGACCCGGCAGAGGAGCTGGTTTTCTTGGCGATCCGCACGGTGTTCCGTTTGCTGTGCACCATTCTCACCGCAGTCGCGCTGCTGAGCCCGACGGCGGCCGCCGCGCCGCGCGCCGACCTGTCCCGAGCGGTCGCGGACTCGACGATCACCGCCCACCCCGCGGCGTCGCTGGGGCTGGGCTACACCGACGCCCTGTTCCTGCTCGGCCTCTACCGCGTCTACCAGCGCACACACGACCAGCGCTATCTCGACTACATCGAGGCGTGGGGAGCCGCGAAGGTCGCCCCGGACGGCGACACCGGCAATCCTTACAACGATCTCGACAGCATGCTCGCCGGCAACGTCTTCCTGGTCCTCGCCCGGGAAAGCGGAGACACCCGCTACTCACTGGCCGCCACGCGCATTCGCACCAGGCTGGACACCTACCCGCGAACGTCTGACGGCGGCTTCATCCACAACACCGGGTTCACCGGGCAACTGTGGGCCGACGGCGCGTTCATGCTCACCCCGTTCCTCGCGAACTACGGTGCGGCCACCGGGGATTCCTTCGCCGCCACACAATCGGCGAAACAGTTGCTCACCTACTTCAGCCACCTCGAAGATCCGAGCGGGCTGCTCTACCACGCCTACGACGAAACCCGGACGCAGAGCTGGGCCGACCCGGCCACCGGGCTTTCTCCCGAGGTGTGGTGCCGCGCGGTCGGTTGGTTCGGCGCGGCGACTGTCGACGTCCTCGACGCACTGCCCCGGACGTCACCGGATCGCCGCGCGCTGATCGGCATCGTGCGCCACCTCGCCGACGGCTACCGGAAGTGGCAGGATCCCGCGACCGGTCGGTGGTTCCAACTGCCGGTCAAGCCCACGCTCGCCGGAAACTGGACCGAGACCTCGTGTTCGAGCCTCTACACCTACGTGCTCTCCCGTGCGGTCCAGCGCGGCTATATCGGACGGCAGTACCAGCCGGTGGTCGACAGCGGATACGCCGGCGTGCGCGACCGTGTCTCGATCGCCGATGGCGGAACCACTCAGATCACCCTGATCGGCACCGGGACCAGCGTTGGTGACGCGGCCTACTACCTAGCGCGGCCACGCGCCACCAACGACTTCCACGGCATCGGCGCGTTCCTCTACCTCAACGAGCAGATCATGGCTGCGGCGTGAGGTACAGCACCGCCGTCAACACCATGCCGCCGATGGCCACCACCCAGGTGTAGGGCAGGGTCGAGACCATCGCACGCTCCGGCCGCACGCCCGCGTACTGCGCCGCCCAGACCGTCTGGGTGCTCGTCGGATCGGACACGCCGAACACCTGGTTGTAGGAGGCCATCAACCCGACCACGGCCGGCAGGGGGTAGATGCCGCCGGTCACCAGCACGCCCGCGACGCCGGCGCCGAGGCCGAACACGTTGAGCGGTCCACGGAACAGGCACAGCGGGACGAGCAACGCGAAGACCACCACGAACCACCCGGCGCCGGACGGGCTGATCGCGGACACGACCGGGGTCAGCGCGTTCTTGGCGCCGGGCAGCTTGACCGCGGCAAGCAGCATCCCGATGGCCACGAACAGCGCGATCGGCGGCGCCGCGACCTCGAACGCCTTGTACAGCGAGCGCAGGGCGCGTCCGTTGAGCTCGCCCCACCGCGTGGTGGTCACCAGCGCAAAGACGACGCCGGCCAGCAGCGACGGGACGATCGGCACCGCCAGGCCCAGTGCCAGCACGATCGGCACCAGCGGCGTGATCAGCGCGTACCACGGCGCGTCACCGCGGCGGACGCGGGCCTTCGGCCGGTCCAGCCGCACCGCCCAGGCGTGCCGGGTCCGGCGGGTCTCCACGAACACGTAGACGATGCCCACGACCAGTGCCATCGGGAACAGGCGCACCATGATCGACTGCACGTCGCCGACCGGCGCGCCGACGGCGTCGGACAGGAACTGCCACACCGGCAGCTCCAGGGGCGAACCCGCCGAGATGCCCATCAGCACCGTGCCGCCGGCGGCCACCGGACGCACCCCGACCGCGATCATCGCCGGGATGCCGACCACGCCGGCCAACATCGCCGCCGGGGCTGAGCCGGTGATGCTGCCGCACAGGATGGAGACGGCGAACACGCCGAGCGCGACGAACGACGGGCGCTCCCCGCCGAACTCCACGATCTTGCGCACGAGCGTGCCGGCGATGCCCGACTCGTCCATCAGCGTGCCGAGCCAGGAGCCCAGCAGCACGGCGATCATCGTGGACGCCAGCGCGGCGGAACCGGTCTGCAACACGCTCGTGAGGATGCTGTTCGTCGCGCCGGTGAACGGGGCACCGGCCAGCAGGGCGATGCCGAGCGCGAGGAGCACCAGCGCGAACGCCGTGGGCAGGACGCGGGTGAGCATCAGCACCACCCCGACGGCCATCAGCACCAGAATCGCGATACCCATGGTCAGTATCCTTCCGCCAGCGCAGCGGTGATCAACAGCGGGCTCACGCCGAGACCGCTGCGGTGGTGGGCGAAGCGGTGCGCGGCGATCTCGTCCGCGCCGGCCACATGTCCGCGTACGCGGAACGGTCCGAGCCGCGCCGCGGTGTGCCCGAGCCGGCGGTTGAGTTCACGCACATCGAGCCGGTGGTGCGCGAGTTCGTGCGCCACGGCGGCCCGGCGCAGCGACTCCCCGGTGACCGGCCAGCCCTTGGCGCGGGCGAGTTCCTCCACGCGGCGCAGGGAGTCGGTGTAGAGCGTCACGGCGCCGCGGCTGTATTCGGCGAGCAGCAGTTCGCCGTCACCGACCCCGCCTTCGCGTTCGACGACGCGGACGTCGCCCGTGTCGATGTCGGCCCCGGCAGCCAGTTCGTCACCGTAAGCGAGCGCGACGCCAGCCCAGGCACGCAGTTGCTCCACGGCGCGGTGCTCGTGCGTGGGAGTCGCCCGCAGCAGGCGGGTCGCCAGGTCCAGGTCGGAGCTTCCGGCGCTCATCGGCGATCCTCCAGGAGCACGACCACCGGCTCGTCGTCCGCGCGGGATTTCAGTTCGGCACCCGCCAGCGCGACCAGCTGATCGCGGTCGAGCACGCCGGACAGGTCGACGATCCTCGGCCCCACCAGCAGCCACACCGCCGGGGCGCGTGAACCGCCGTCGCCGTAGCGGGTGTGCCGCTCGACCAGGGTCGCGAGCCGAGCCTGCGCCGAACCGGCGTCGGTGGTCTCCACCACGGCACCGGCACTGTGGAAACGAATCACGCCCTCGCCATCGACGACCCGCACGTGCTCGACCGGCCGCGTGAAACGGCCGAAGACACCGGAGCGAGGAGCCCGCGCGCCGAACACGCGGTGCTGCGCGGTCGCCGCTCGTTCCCGTACCTCCTCCGGGGCGACACCGATGCTTCGTGCCACCGCGGTCAGCACCCCGTCGTCGTCCACAGTGGACGACCGGTCCTTGGTGCGCAGCTCGGTGGCCCCGGTGGCGACCGCGCGCACCAGATTGCGCAACGGGTCCACCGTCACGTCCACCTCGACGCCCGCCGGGTCGGCGCCCTGGGCCACGACGGCCGACTCGGCCTCCGCGCGCACGGCCAGGATGTCCACATTGGACGGATTCGGCACGATGCGCTCGACCGACTCCCGCACCAGGGCGAGTGCGGCGCCGAGGGGGCTTATCACCTCCGCGTGCGCGGCGATCCGCCACTCGTACTCGGAGTCGCCGCCCAGGAAAGGCGTCACCGAAGCGGCGCCACCACCACCGCCGACCAGGGTGGGCCGATCCAACCGGTAGGCGCGGACCAGGTCGTCGACGACCGCGCGGATCGGCTTGACCGCCTGCCGCAACACCATTCGCGCGGCCTTCTCGACCGACGTTCCCAATGCCGCGGCGAGCGGTTGCATCGCCAACCTCGACGATTCGGCGTCCGCGTGGGCGTAGGCTCCGGCCGGCACCACTCCCAGTGCGTTGGCCGCGCACGTCAGCGTGAGCGCGTAGCGACGCCCGCCGGCCACTTCGAGCGCCACGTAGTCGGGCGAGTCGCCCGGCCGCGGCGACACGACCACCAACTTCGCCCCGGCCAGCGCGGACGCCGGCTCGAAGCACGCGTACCGCAGGCCCGCGATGTGGGCACTGCGCGGCCCGACGCCGGTCACCGCATGTCCGGAGAACCGGACCAGCGAGCCGCCGCCGACACCGACGGTGCGCACGTCGAGCGCCGGCAAGTACGTCTCGTACCCGCCGAGACGTGCGTGCCGCACCTGCACCCGGCCGCGCCGGACCACGCTGATGTCGGTCGAGGTGCCCCCGGTTTCCAGGAACACTCCCTCACTGAGCCGCTCACTCATCAGCGCCCCCGCCACGCCTGCGGCCGGCCCGGACAACGCCGTCAGCAGCGGCCGACGACGCATCTCCGGCAACGACATGACACCGCCGTCGCCGCGCACCACCATCAGCGGCGCGGTGATCCCCGCGCGCTCCACGCCGGTCTCAACCAGGTCGGCGGTCGAGACCATGCGCGGCATGATGCCGGCGTTGAGCACGGCGGTGCGCGCCCGCTTGGTCAGCCCGTACAGACCGGTGATCTCGTGCGTGGCCGTGGCGAGCACGCCCCGCTGCCGCGCCGCGGTCACGACCGCCAGCTCCCCATCAGGGTCGTCCACGCTGAACGGCTCGACGGCAACGACCACCTCGGCACCCAGGGCCGCGAGCGCCTCGACCGCCGCGCCCGCGGCGGCGAGGTCGGGCACGGCCGCGAACCGCACCGGCAGCCGGTGCCCCGGCGCCAGCTCCATCTTCGCGAACGCGCTCAGCCGACGGGTCGCGAAGGCGTCGAACCCGGTGCCGACGCCGGCGATGCCGACCGTCGCGACGTCGCCCTCCAGCAGCGCATTGGTCGCCTGGGTGGTGCCGTGCGCCAGAAAGGACACGTCACGTGCGCCGATCCCGACGTCGGCCCGCAGCTTCTCCAGCGCTTCCAGGATGCCGTGGACGACACCGTCTTCGTGGTCGTGGCTGGTCGGGACCTTCACCTTCCCGAGCAGCTCGAAGGACCGCGCGTCGACGGCGACCGCGTCGGTGAACGTGCCACCGACGTCGATGCCGATGCGCACCGGACCGGGACGCAACGCCATTGTCCGCACCTCCTGTGGGTGATGGTCAGTAGCCCCGGACCTCGGGCCAGCGCCGCTCGACACCGGCCCGGTCCAGCAGCCGCGCGAACTCGTCGAACACCGCCGGATCCTCGCGGACGCGATGCGGCTCGCCGCCCTCGCGCAGCACGAAGCCCGCGAGATGGCCGGCGACCTCCCCTATGTTCCACTCCACGGGATGCAAGCGGTGGCAGCCGTTGGTGATGTGGGTCGTGCCGATGTTCTTGCCCGCGGGCAACAGGTTCCGCATCCGGCGCGGCAACAACGCGCCGAGCGGTAGCTCGAACGGCACGCTCGGCACGTCGATGTAGTTGTCCCCGGAGGTGGACGGGTGCAGGTCGAGCCGGTAGCTGCCGACGCCGACGGAATCCTCGTGCCGCTTGCGTCCGGTCGGCCCCTGGACGGCCAGCGACACGTCCTGCTCGACGACCGTCGTCACGGCCCGGATGCGCCGGGCCTCCCGCACGTAGGCGGACTTGGCCAGGCCGTCGTCGGTGCCGACCACGTCCGGCCGCAGCTTCAGCCCCGGAAACCCGGTGCCACCGTCCAGCCGTGGCGCCTCGGTCTGCAGCCAGTACAGCACCGACAGCGACAGCTGCCTGGCCTCGTGGTGCGCCCGCACCACGTCCGCCGCGGTGTTCACGCCCTCGATCTCGACGGCGGGCCGCAGCCAGTAGTCGTTGAGGGGCCAGTTCACCAGTGTGATGTCGGAGTCGAAGGCGCCCGGCCGGTGCAGCTTGCGGGCCAGGATCCGTCGGAAGCCCCACAGCTCCCTGTCGCCCGCGTCGGCGCTCTGGTCGGCGCTGATCGCCAGCGGATCGGCTGCCGGGTTGGGCTCGAAGGTGCGGCCGACCGGCTCCAGCGATCTGGGATCCGGGGCGAGGAACCCGAGCAGCGGGCCCGGCCAGAACTCCGGGGTGTAGTCGCGCCAGAAGCCGTACATCGGGGGCCGGTCGATGGTGTGGTCCTGCCCGGCGTGGTGCGAGAGGGCGAAGCAGTAGGTGATGCCCTGGAGGTTGCCGGGATCCGCCTTCTCCGGCGCGTGCGGCTCGCCGTGCTCGGCCTGGGCCTCGGCCCCGATCGCGAACTCGGTTCCCGTCAGTGGCAACAGGTCGCCGTTCTCCGTCGCGTCGAGCACGTACGCGGCCCGCACCGTGGTGCGTTTCCCGCCCGGGCCCTCGAACGTGACGGCCTCGACCCGGTCGCCGTCGACGTCGGCCGCGACGGGACGATGCCGCAGCAGCACGGTGACGCGTCCGGCGGCGCGGTGCGGGGCCAGCATCGTCTCCAGCACCGCGAGGGCCACCCGCGGTTCGTGACACAGCTTGCTCACCCGTCCGGCGCCCGGGTTCAGTTCGGGCAACGCAATGGCTTCCGCCCGCAACGGGTAGTGCCGGCGGTAGTAGTCGCGCACCCCCTCCCGGAACCGTCGATAGGTGGCTGTGCCGCCGAAACGCTCGATCCAGGGATTCTCGTCCGGGGGCACCGCCTGCGCGGTGAACTGGCCGCCGAGCCAGTCCGTCTCCTCGGTCAGCACGACGTGATGCCCCGCCGAGGCGGCGGCCAGCGCGGCGGCGACGCCGCCCACCCCGCCCCCCGCGACCAGGATATCGGCGCCGAGTTCAGGCATGGTCCGTCCTAACGGGATGGTGGTGGGCCGACCTCAGAGCCGGCCACCGGTCGACACCGCAGCAGCTGCTGCGGTGTGCTCGTCCTGCCGGTGACGAGATCGATGAGCAGGCGCACCGCACGCCGGCCCATCTCCCGCATGGGGACCTCGAAACCGCTCACGCCGGCCGGACCGCCCAGCACGGCCAGCGACAGGTCGTCCGGAGTGGACAGACCGGCTGCGTCGACCGCCGCGCGCACCGCACGGTAGGCCGCGCCCGTGTCGGTTCCCTCCACGACCAAAGCCGTGACGCCCTCGGCCATCCAGCCCCGCACCGTGGCCACCGGCAGCTCAGGCTCGCCGAGCCGGACGACGGCGGTGTGCGGCGCCGCACGCAGCACCCCGAGCTGACGGTCTTCCGACGAAGGCGCCTCGTCCGGTTCGCGCACATAGCGGATCTGGCGGTGTCCCAGGCCGACCAGGCGCTCCAGCACCTGCGCCGACGCCGTGACGTAATCGGCGCCGACATACGGGATCCGCCCGTCGAGTTCGGGCCGCCGTCCGATGTAGACCAGCGGAAACTCCGAGCCGACCAGCCGCGACACCGGACCTTCCGGCACGTGCCGGCCGAAGAACAGGCAGCCGTCGGCCATGCGGGTGCGGCGGATCGCCGCCTCCTGCACGGCCTCCGGCCCGCTCGTGCCGGTGAACAGGATCAGGTCCTGGCCGAGCGCCGCGGCCTGCTCCTCGACCCCGGACAGGATCGGGTGGTAGGAATCCGCCTCGTCGGTAGGGAACGCGGCGCGGAACGTGTAGAGGCCGAGCAGGTTGGCCCGCGACGAGGCCAGCCGGGTGGCCACGGGGTGCGGCACGTAACCCAGTTCCTCGGCGACCTCCAGCACCCGGCGCCGGGTGGACTCGGCCATCCGCACCGCTCGGTTCCTCGCGAGCACGACCGACACGGTGGCCTGCGACACCCCGGCGACGCGGGCGATGTCGGTCTGCCTCGGCATTCGTCCCCGTGCTGTCATTCCACACCTCCCGGCGCTAATGCGGATCAGCCGAGGATCTGCGCAGCCCGCACCGGATTCAAGTGGCCGGCCCTTTTGTGTCCTGTCTGCGCCGGACGTGGACTAATACGTATCAGCACCTTGACACGGCGAGCCGGCCGTCCAACAGTCGCGATGGGTCGCCGCCGATCAGAGGGAGTTGCCGCATGACCGATATTTCCCGTCGCGCAGCCCTGCGCGCCGTCGCCGGAGCGGGTGTGAGCCTGGCCGCGCTGCCCATGCTGGGCGCCGTGTCCGCGAGTGCCGCGCCCGCCGGGTTCCCCGACTACCGCTACCTGCGCACGGCCTTCGACAAAACCAAGTTCAGGTACAACCCGACCGGCGAGCTGATCTTCCCGTGTATCCGCGGCACTGCGGGGCGGGTGGCGAATCCGTTGGGCCGCTACTACCTCTACTACGCCCCTCACGACGCCCCGGGCGGCATCTGCCTGTGCTACGGCGACAGTCTGGAAGGCCCCTTCACCGAGTACCCGCACAACCCGATCGTGAAGAACGTGTGGAGTCCGTACTACACCGTCTCCCACGTATCCTCACCGCACGTGCTGTGGAACGCGCAAGCCGGCGAGATGTGGCTGTACTTCCACGGCGAGAACACCACGACCCGCCTCGCCCGCTCGAAGGACGGCGTCACGTTCAGCTACGACAAGGTCGTGCTCTCCACCTCGATGCTGCCCGCGGGCACCACCGAAACCTCCTACGCACGCGTGTTCGAACAGAATCTTCCCGCGTTGGGCGCGAAGTACGTGATGGTCTTCATGATCAACAACAGCACCAACCACCGCACGATCGGCTGGGGCTGGTCGGCCGACGCCCGTGACTGGACCTTCTCGCAAACCCCGCTGATCCGGCCGGAAGAGGTCGGCGCGAGCAACCTGGGCTCGCCGGCGGTGGTGCAGCGCAACAACTCCACGTACGTCGTCTACCACGAGAACATCGAGGCGGGCGGAAACATGCTGATCACCGAGGTGGGCAACGACTTCAGCAAGCGCAACCATCTCGGCGTGTTCCACGCCCCGCTGGCCGGCGCGCCCGACAACGGCCGGTGCGCCTCGGCCTCGTTCGGCACCATGGACGGCAAGGAGTACATGTTCTACGAGGCAGGCGAGCGGCTCGCCGGTTCCATCGCGATCGCCCGCGCGGTCTGACCGTTTCGGGTGGGTGCTGGCGGGGCGCCGAACGGCACTCGCGCGCTAGCCCAGTTCGTCGAGGACCTGCGACACCTTGCCCAGCACGGTGTCGACGCTCGCCTCAACCATCCCGTGCATGTCCTCAGGCACGTCGAAGGTGTAGGCGATCTCGGTGGTGTCACCGGCAGCGGCCAGCGTGATCTCGGTGACGGCGTCGCCGGGTACCGTCATCACCAGGCGTTCGGCCGCACGCACCTCGTCGTAGCGCCCGGTCAAGGGAATCTCTTCCCCGCCTTCCGACACGACGGTAGCCTGCCAGGAACCACCGGTGCGCACATCCAGCACCGCGGTTCCCGGCTTGGCCGGCAACCAGCGCTCGAAATGCGGAGCCTGCGTCAAGACCTGCCACACCCGCTCGCACGGGGCCGCCAACGTCCGGGTCACGGTGAACTCGCCCACCGGCAATCTCCTTGTCGTCCCGGTCCGCGCCGCCGAGGGCCGGACCGCGCTGGCCAGAGTGTGTCTGCCGGACGGTCGAGCGTCAACGCCGACCGGCGAGCAATCACGGCGCCGGTGCGCGCGACAGCGAGAACTACCCGCAGTGCAGCATCGGTGCGGCCCAGTCGCCGTGGTCGAAGGCCGGTCCGTCGCCGCCGTCGCCGACCACGAGATCGAGCTTCTGCACGCCGGTCACGTCGGCGGTGACCTGCCTGGCGCCGTCGGCATAGCGGATCACCGGCGTGGTCGCGAGCTGGACTCCGTCACCGAGCACCGTGAAGGTCACGCTGCCTTGACCGGACGCCGCGACTTCGTCGTCGATGCCGACGGTCGAGGTGAATGTCCCGCACCTGCCGCCGAGGAACACCGAGACATCGCTGACCGCGTTGGCGCCGAGTCCCTTCGGATAGACCGTGCCGCGCAGGGTGATGGGCTTGCCGTCGCCCGCCCCCGTCTCACCGTTGGACAGATCCCGTTCGACCGGACCCCATCCATTGCTCGCCGAGACGAACGGCAGATCGCTGACCTGCACGCTGCCGTGCGGCGGCACCGTCACCGTGACCACCTGCTCGACGTGGATCGCATCTCCCCGGCCGGCCGGATTGCCGTAGGTGACCACGACCGGCACCTCCACCACCGCTGCCTGCTGATCGACCGGCAGCGTCACCTGCCAGTGGCCGGTCAACACCCGGCCGGCCGGCAGTCGCTCGGCGGTGACGCTGTGGCCGGACACCTTCCAGGACAACGGCAATCGTGCCGTGTCCATGGCCATCCGCACCGAATGCAACGGGTTGCCCTGTGGCAGCACGAAGTTCGCGTCGATCGACACCGACGAGCCTGCGTCCGCCGGCACGGTCGACGGGGTGAGCGTCAAGGTGGTCGGAGGGACCAGCACGATCGGTGAGTCGCAGGTGGTCCTGTCGGGTCGCGCCGGGCAGGCGACGGCGGCGAAGCCACCGTCGGCCTGTGCCGCAACCGAGAGCGAGTCCGCCGAGGTCACCGTTCTCGTGGTGCGCTCCAGGCCGTTGGCACCGTCGGCGATCGTCTCCACCAGCCAACGGCCACGGCCGAGAAAGCCCAGCGGCGCGGTCATCGTGCCGGCGTCGCCGGCCAGGATGCCGCCGACGAACCACCGGTCACCGTTGCGGCGGGCCATCACGACCTGCCGGTTGCCGGCCGCCGTCAGCTCGGGCGAGCCGGAGACCAGGCGGGTCTCGTCCCACGTCGTCGGCAGCTGTTCGAGGTACTTCTCGCCCACCGGCTGGGCGTCGAAGCCCGCCGGGCTGTCGCCGAGATGGGTCCAGCCCGACTCGTAGACGACGGGCAGCGCCAGCTCGTGGGCCAGGGAATTCTGCCGGTTCGGCCGGGAGAACCAGGTCGGCGTGTAGTCCATCGAGCCGACGATGTTCCGGGTGAACGCGAGCCAGACGTCCCTGGTCGGGTTCTGCCCGTTCTCCTCGCCGCGCACCGCCTCCACGCCCATCACCTGCGGCCAGGTGCGTTGCAGGCCACGGGGAATGGTCGCACCATGAAAGTTGATCATCAGGTGCAGTCGGGCGGTGTCGGCGAGTATCGCGTCATACCACTGGAACTGCGACTGCGCGTCGGAGTCCATGTAGTCGACCTTCACGCCGGCCACGCCCCAGGACTTCACCTTGGGCAACCAGTTGTCGCGCTGCTGCTGGGTACGAAGGTCGTTCCAGTCGAACCACAGCAGCACGTTCACGCCCCGCGCCCGGGCGTAGCGGACCAGCTCCGGCACCCAGCTCTCCTGCCAGCCGGCGTCGACCAGCGTGTACTCGAGCCCGTGAGCCGCGGCGAAGTCGATGAACTGCCGCTGCTTGGCGGGGTCGCTCGGGCTGTCCGGGTCGCTCAGCCAGGACCAGTCGGCCATGCCCGGCCGCAGCCAGGACGTGTCGGCCAGCCGGGCCGGTGGTGCCAGGTCGTCCACCAGGGTGGAGCTGACCAGTGTGCCCAGGTCACCGATGATCGCGGTGCGCCACGGCGTGTCCAACGGCCCGGCTGCCGTGACCGGCCGGCCGTCGGCCAGCGCGACCTGGTACGCGGTCGAGCCGTCGACGTGGTCGAGGTGGCTGCCGGCATACCGGCCGTCCACATCGGACTCGGTGAGGAGGGCATAGTTGGCGCCCACCTTGAACAGGGTCGGATAGCCGAACGAGCAGGTGGCGCCGGAGCAGGTCTTCGGCGTGGCGATGTTGGCCGTCGCGGCCGTCGCTTGCGTGCGTTCGTTCTCGTAACTGCTCCGGTAGGGCTGCACCCAGGCGTCGGCGTCGGCGGGCAGTTCGAAGGTGGATTCCTCGTGCTGTACGGTGATCGGGCCGGCGCCGTCGAGATGGTACCGGTAGGCGACGCCGTCGTGGGCGACCCGCACGGACAGGCCGAGAGTCGCGCCGTCGGCCGCCCGGAAGGTGAACGTGGCCTCGCGCATGGTGGTTGCCCGGTCACGTTGCTTGCCGGTGACCATCCGATAGGACTGGCGCACGAGCTGATCCCGGCGTCCCACATAGGTCAGACCCGAGTCGAACTCATGGTCCGCGGTCGTGATACCGAGCCGGCCGGGCAACAGAACCGTTGCGCCGGAACGACTCACGGCCAGGTACGGCGTGCCCGTGCCATCGAGAGTCAGGGTTGCCGTCGGCCCCGCACCATCCGGGGCGGTGATCGTCCACCGGCCGGCTGATTGTGGCGCCGCAACGGAAACCCCGGCCACACCGACAAAAGTCAACGCGGACACCAGCACGGTCGCGACGAGCCGTCCGATCAGCACAGCACACCTCTCCCCTGACTTCGTTGCCCGGTTCGCGTCTGATCTCACTCGATCGTGCTCGACACGCGTTCGGCCGGTCAAGGCTTCCGGTGGCTTCTGGCCGGTCGTGTCAGCCATTGCAATTTCCACGACTTGGACCAAGGGATGCGCTTCGACCGACCGTCCTCAATGGACCGGTCATGATGATCATCTCGGGCGAACGTGATCGTTCCGACGGTGCCGCCGGGCCGCGGCCGAACGGACCAAAACCGAGCCGGTGCGGGCCAACTCCTTGACACTCGCATTGGTCTAGTCCAAGTTCGGCACCGCGTCGAACGGGTGTCCTTCTCGGACCGACACTCGTCCCGCCCACCGCCCCACTCGGGCAGAACCCGCTCTACACAAGGAGAATTGATGCAGCAAGCCCGACTTGTCGCGGCCGTCCTGGCGGCCATGGCCGTCTGCGGCGCGGCGGCCGTGGCCGAGGCCGCCGAAGTGGTGCCGACCGGCGGCCCATCCGTCGACGCCCTGGCTTCGAACGCCCTGTCCAACAACTGGTACGCCTCGGCGCCGTACCTCATGCCGGTCAGCAACAACCCGCCCGACCCGACCGTCGTGATGGCCGCGACC
>NZ_JBFBAM010000059.1:0-57031 GCF_040682195.1 Kutzneria sp. NPDC051319
GTCGTCCGCACCAGGGCGGACCCGCCGTGCTGGTTGGCGCCGCCTCCGGCGTCGCGGCTCGGCCCCTCGTGACCCCTGCCTCGCCCTTGCTGGATTTTTCGAGGCCCGCATCGGTTCCGTGGGTGGGTGCGCTGAGTGGCGGACCTCGAAAAGTCCAGCAACCGGGCGAAGCAGGGGCGGGGCCGAGCGTGTACTCGGCGTAGCGGATTCGAACATGGCCCTCCCCATCACAGACCCGCCACGGGTCCCCTCCCCCTGATCGGACCCGTGGCCTCTTTATCCCTTGATCCGCTCCAACAATGCCGCCAGCTGTTGGCGTGGGCCCTGGAGTTCCTCCGGGAGGGCGGCCAGGGCCTCGGTGAGCACTTGCTCCGCCTCGGCCAGCCGGTCCAGGTCCACCAGCAGCCGGCCCCGCAGCGCCTCGGCCATCGCCGCTTCCGTGTACGCCTGGAGCCGCCGGAACCGCTCGGCGACCGGGGCCACCCGGATCAACGCCTCCCCGAACCGCTCGGTGTTGGCCAGCACCCGGGCCCCGTCGTAGCCGAGCATCGCGTGCTCCCACACCAGCGCCGGCTCGGTCTCGCCGAGCTCGGCGGCCAGCCCGTCGGCGGTGCCCAGGGCCTCGACGGCGAGCTCGTTCTCGCCACCCCACAGCCACGACGTGGCGCAGCGACGCCGGCAGGACAGCTCCTCCACCGGCAGCTCGGCCTCGTGATAGGCCTCGGCCGCCTCGGCGAACCGCTGCGCGGCCTCGGCGTCGCGGTCCAGGGAGTCCAGGATCTCCGCGGCAGCCGACAGCATCTGACCGGCGCCGGCCGGGTTGCCGCCCTCACGGCAGTGGTCGGCCACCAGGTCCAGCAGCTCAAGGGCCTGCACTCCGCGCCCGAGCGCCCGGTACGCCTTGGCCAGCAGGAACCGGGCTCGTGCCGCCTCGTCGTCGTCGCCGATCCTGGTCAGCACGGGCAGCGCGTCCTCGACGGCGTCGGCCAGCTCGCCCGGCCGGTCCAGGCCGAGGCACGCGGCCGCGAGGTCGACCTGCGCGTAGGCGACGCCGACCCGTTCCTCGCCCGCGCTCAAGGCGGCGATGGCGTCGACCAGCGACTCGTAGGCGTCCTTGGTCCGGTCCAGGTCGAGGGCCATCCGCCCGCGCTGGTGCGCGGCCCGGCCCCGCAGATGGGGATCCGTCGCGGTCACCGCGTCGCCCATCAGCTGATACGCCTGGGGAAGGTCACCGGTGCGGGCGTAGGCGTTGCCCGCGAGCACCACGGCCCGGCACAGCGCGTTGCACGGTCCGACCGCGCGCCACAGCTCGACGGCCCGCTCGGCGTCCTCGACGGAACCGCTGCGCTGGGCCCGCTCGAACGCGACCTGGGCGGCCAGATCCGGCTTGCCCGACTCGGCCACCAGCGGGTCCAGCCCGGCCAGCACCTCGTCGGCCTCCTCGTGCCGATGCAGCGCCTGGAGCCCGGCCACCAGCCGCAGCTTCGCCGCCAGCCGACGGTCCGCGTCACCGACCCTGTCGATCTCCGCGCACGTCTCGACCAGCAGCGGATAGCCCTGCTCGCCGCGCTCGGTCAGGCAGTACAGCATGGCGATCCGGCCGAGCATCGCCTGCCGGCGCGGCTCGTCGCCGGCCTCGGCGCACAGCTCGGCGGCCTGCCGCCAGGTCTGCTCGGCGAGATCGGGATCCTGGCCGGCCTGCACGGCGCCCAGCGCGTTCAGCCGCCGGGCCCGCAGCGTGCCTGTGGCCTCGGGGGCGACCTCGTCGAACCGCTCCCACGTGGTCAGGGCTTCGGCGATATCCGCCCGCGCCCACTGCGCCTCGGCCAGCTCGGCCAGCTCCTCGGGCGACCCCGGCAGCTCGACCTTCGGCGGTTCCGGCGCCGTCCGGGCCGCCGCCTTGCGGGCCGTGCCCGACAACGGAAGGTGGTCGACCAGCGGCTCGGCGGCCAGCGCCTCGGCGGTCAGCCGGCCCACCTCGTCGGTGCCGTTGCGGGCGTCGAACCGGGCGGCCAACACCCGTGCCCGCTCGGTCAGCTCGTCGCGGAGCTCGACGACGCCGATTTCGTCAGACCCCCGGCGTAGCGTCAGTCCCGAGTGGCCGGCGTCGGCGATCCGGGAGAGCGCCCCCGCCGCCACGGCACTGAACCGCATGTCCGAGAACGGGGTCGGCGGCTCCTGCAGCCAACCCAGGTGCCGCTCCACCAGCTCCAGCGCCCGCGCGTGATTGCCGGTGCGGGTGCAGAAGGCCACGTGATCGGCCACCGCGGTCAGCTCCGCGCGGTTGCCCTGGATCGCCCGATACGCATTCCGGTGCGCGTCGGCGGCCTCGGTCAGCCGACCCGTGCGCAGGTACGGGACCAGCAGCTCGGTGAGGATGCTGTGCGGCTGCTCCACGCACGTCATCTGGCCGTCCAGCACCGGCAGCGCCAGCGCCACCGCGTCCTCGTGGCGGCCCTCCCAGGCCAGGTACGCCACCTTCGCGGTCGGCTCGCAGCCGATGCAGTCGGCCATGGCGCCGCGCGGAGTCGCGCACCACAGCCGGTACTGCTCGGCCGCCGTCTCACGGTCGCCGATGTGCTGGGCGACCAGGCGACGGTGCTGGTGCACCGGGTTCAGGGTGTGCCCGGCCAGCCGGTAGCGGCGCTCCATGTCGTCGAGCACGCCCGCGGTCCGGTCCAGCGGCACCTCGGGGAACATGGTCAGCGAGCTGACCATCCACTTGAAGTACCAGAACAGGTGGTGGTCCTGGGCCGGGTCGCCCTCGCCGCGGTCGTAGGCCGCGAGGCACCAGGAGAAGGTGACGAAGGCCTTGGCCGGCTCGCCGCCGTACTGGTAGGCGGTGGTGGCCAGCAGCCGCGTGACGTACTTGAGGTTGTCGCTGCCGCTCGCGTCCACGTGCCGCAGCAGCTCCTCGACCGCGGCCACCTGGCCACGCCCGTACGGCATGCGGCCGACCTGATCCAGTCTGTCGGCCAGCTCGTCCTCGGAGAAGCTCACAGGTTCCCCTCGTCGAGCTGACTGGGGGCGGGCACCGCCTGATCAAGCAGGCCAAGGAAGGACCGGTTGAGCAGGGCCGCGTCGGCCGGCCGGATCGGGTGGTAGCCGAGCAGCAGTGCCTGCCCGTACAGCGCCTCCACCGACAGGCCGACCAGGCTGGGGTCGGTCAGCCCGCACACCCGGCGGACCAGTGGGTTGCGGTGGTTGAGCACCAGCTGCGGGCGGTCGTCGGCGGGCTTGTCGAACGCCGACAGGACGCCGGCCCACAGCTCGTCCACGCGTTGCTTGGTGGCTCGCAGCTCGGCCTGGAACGCCGCCGACCGGTCGACCAGGAACAGCACCGGCAGCGACGACGGCTCGTACGAGCGCAGCACGACCTCGCAGCCCAGTCGGTCCATGGCCCGCTGCGCCGCGGTCAGGAACGGCCGCAGCGCCAGCTCCGTCGCGGGCGGCAGGGCGTCGAACCGGGTCGCCAGGTCGGTCGGGTCCAGGCGGGACACCGTCAGCCCCGGCTCGATGGCCGGCAGCCGCTCGATGATCTCCGCGTCGTAGGTGTAGCCGCCGTTGACCAGCGCGATGTCCTGGGCCGCGGCCACGCCGGCCAGCTGGCGGAAGTCGTCGGCGGTGGCGCAGTAGCGGATCTCGCCGTGCTGGGCCCGGAAGTCGGCCAGCGTCATGCGGCCGACGTTGGTCTCCATCGGCCACCACTGCTCGACCAGCCGCAGCATGTCGTCGTCGTGCAGGGCCAGCGCCTTCACGCCCAGGTGGTGCACGCCGAGGAACTTGTGCAGCCGGGCCTGGTCGGCGCGGGCCAGCCCGACCAGCCAGCCGCGCAGCTGGTCGCCCAGCGCCTGCCGGGTGGCGTCGAGCAGGTTGTCGGCGTACAGCGCCTCGCGGCTCGCGGTCGGTCTCAGCTCGCCCGCGTCCACCACGCAGCGAGCGAAGAACGCCCAGTCCGGCAGCAGGCCCTGCGCGCTCTCCGTGAGCAGCATGCCCTTCAGGTACACGCGGTGGCCGGCGTGCTCGGCCGGGTTGGCGGGGAACGGCAGCACATAGGCGACGCCGGTCAGGCCCGCCTCCGGCACCGAAAGGTCGATCACGTCGAACGGCGTGAAGCCCAGCGTCTCCTGCGCGTAGCCGACCAGGTCCGCGCGCCGCTCGCCCGGCTCGCGGTTGTCCTCGCGCCAGGGCGTGCCGGCGCCGCTGACCGCCACGCCGTCCACGGTGACCGGCACCGGCAGCATCGAGCCGTACAGGCGGGCCAGCTCGCCGACCGTCGGCGGCTCGAACCACTGCTCCGAGCCGGGGCGCGCGGTCAGCTCCACCGTTGTGCCAACTTCGTTGCGCTGCGCGGGTTTTATGTCATACGTGCCGTCGGAACGGCCGGTCCACAGCACCGCCGGCGCGCCGTCCGCCCTGGTCGTCACCCGCACCTCGTCCGCGACCAGGAAGGCCGACAGCAGGCCGATGCCGAACTGGCCCAGGAACTCGTGCCGGGCGAAGCCCAGCTCGTCCCGCTTGGAGCTGCGGCCGATCGTCGCCAGCAGCTCGTGCACCTGCGCCTCGGTCAGCCCGATCCCGGTGTCCGTCACCGTGATCGCGGCCGGGCCCGTCACCACCTTGATCTCGCCCCGCGCGTTCGGCAGCTCGGCCCGCCGCGCCGTCACCGCGTCCACCGCGTTCTGCATCAGTTCGCGCAGGTACACCCGGGGGCTCGCGTACAGGTGATGGCTGAGCAGGTCCACGACGCCGCGCAGGTCGACCTGGAACGTGCGGTTCACGGTGCTGACGTCCCCCTGGGGTGGGTGCGGACCGGCTCGACTGCGCCTGGCTGTTCCGGATGGCCAGGGTAGAGGGTCGCCGTCCGCCGTGCGGTCAAGTTTCGCGTACCGGGTACGCCGAATCCGCCAAATCCCACCCTTTTCGGCGACGTTCTCGCAGAGTGACCGATCGTGCGATCTCCGTGTTCGATGCGCATTCTTGTTGATCGGCCGGCAACACCGCCGGCACGCGGCCGACATCGGCCGCCGCTGCACTGTTGTGTGACTCACGAACGTGAGGCGCACCTAGGGTTCCGCCGCGGCGCGACGCCGCGGGACTGGTCCGAGAGGTGACGGCGGATCGCACAGATCCGTTCCACGGCGGGACAAAAGCCCGGGAGGCACGCCAGCGTCTGGCTGCTGCCTGCCAGTTGGACGCCGACCGTGGAGGTAGTCCATGGGTCACGTGCACGACAACTACGGACCGGAAGCGCGCCACGCCGTCGAGGCGGAGGCGCTGCTGCCGACGACCAAATGGGACGAGGAGGTCGCCCGCGGCCTGGAACTGGGCCTGCAGGGCGCCGATTCGATCGTGGACCGGCGTATTCCCACCTTCTCCCGCGGCGAGCTGCCGCACTTCGCCGGCATCAACACCTTCCTGAAAGCGCCGTACGTCGAAGACGTGCGGCGCTGCGGCGAGTACGACGTCGCCGTGCTCGGCGCGCCGTTCGACGGCGGCACCACCTATCGCTCCGGCACCCGGTTCGGGCCACAGGGCATTCGCAAGATCTCCGCGCTGTACGGGCCCTACAGTTTCGAACTGGGTGTGGACCTGCGGGAATCCATCACCATCGGCGACCTCGGTGACATCTTCACCATTCCCGGCAACATCGAGAAGACCTTCGACCAGATCAGCAAGGCCGTGTCCCACGTGTACGAGTCCGGCGCGTTCCCGGTGGTGCTCGGCGGCGATCACTCCATCGGGTATCCGACGGTCCGCGGCGTCGCGCCGCACCTGGGCGGCGGCAATCTCGGCATCATCCACTTCGACCGGCACGTGGACACCCAGGAGACCGATCTCGACGAGCGGATGCACACCACGCCCTGGTTCCACGCCACCGACATTCCCAACGTGCCGGCCAAGAACCTGGTGCAGATCGGCATCGGCGGCTGGCAGGCGCCGCGACCCGGCGTGAAGGTCGGACGGGAGCGCGGCACCACGATCATGACCGTCACCGACTGCGTCGAGATGGGTATCGAGGCCGCCGCCGAACGGGCGCTGGAGGTGGCGTGGGACGGGGCCGACGCGGTGTGGCTGTCCTTCGACGTCGACTGCCTGGACGCCGCGTTCGTGCCCGGCACCGGCTGGCCCGAGCCGGGCGGCTTCCTGCCGCGTGAGGTGCTGAAGTTCATCCAGCTCATCGCGGAGCGGCCGCTGGCCGGCATCGAGGTGGTGGAGTGCTCGCCACCGTACGACAACGCCGAGATCACCGCGTTGATCGCCACCCGGGTCATCTGCGACACCTTGGGCTGCCTGGTCCGGGCCGGTCACCTGCCGCGGCGCGGGGAGGGCGCGTGAGCACCGACGCCGAGGACCTGGCCGGCTTCGGCTACGCCCAGCAGCTGCACCGCAAGCTCGGCGGCTACGCGTCGTTCGCCGCCGGCTTCTCGTTCGTGTCCATCCTGACCACCGTGTTCCAGCTGTTCGCGTTCGGCTTCTCCTTCGGTGGCACGGCGTTCTTCTGGACCTGGCCGATGGTCTTCGTCGGGCAGCTGACGGTGGCGCTGGTGTTCGCCGAGCTGGCCGCGCGCTATCCGATCGCCGGCTGCGTCTACCAGTGGGCACGGCGGGTGGCCGGGGCGGCGGTCGGCTGGTTCGCCGGCTGGCTGATGCTGCTCGGCCAGATCGTCAGCGTGGCCGGCGCGGCGATCGCGTTGCAGGTGGTGCTGCCCGCGATCTGGCCCGGCTTCCAGGTGATTGCCGGGCCGGGCAACGCTATTCTGCTCGGCGCGGTCCTGATCGTGCTCACCACCGTGGTCAACGCGCTCGGGGTGCGGCTGATGGCCGTGATCAATTCCGTCGGCGTGACCTGTGAGCTGGTCGGCGTGGTCGTGTTGGTGCTGCTGCTGTTCGGGCATGCCGCCCGTGGGCCGGAGGTGGTGTTCCAGTCCAGCGGTGTCGGCATCGGGCCGTTCCTGATCTCCGCGTTGATGGCCGCGTACGTCATGTACGGCTTCGACAGCGCCGGCGAGCTCGCCGAGGAGACCCGGTCGCCGCGGCGGACCGCCCCCAGGGCGATCCTGCGCGCGCTGTACGCCTCCGGGCTCGGCGGCTTGTTGCTGCTGCTCGGCGCCCTGGTCGCGGCGCCGAGCCTGACCGACGGCAACCTCGCCACCGGTGGGCTGCCCTACGTGCTGACCAGCCGGCTCGGCAGTGGACTCGGCACCTTGCTGCTGATCGACGTGGCGATCGCGATCGTCGTCTGCACGCTGGCGATCCAGACCGCCGCCACTCGGATGGTCTTCTCGATGAGCCGCGACGGCATGCTGCCGCTACATGGTCTGCTCGGCCGGGTGTCGCCCCGCACCGGCACTCCCGTGCTGCCCGCCATAGTCGTCGGTGCCGCGTCGATTCTGGTGCTACTGCTCAACATCGGCCAGGCGTCGCTGTTCACCGCCGTCACCAGTGTCGCTGTCGTGTTGGTGTACCTGGCATATCTGCTCGTGACCGGTCCGACCCTGCTTGCCCGACTACGCGGCGAGCTGCCTTCCGACGGCAACTTCTCGTTGGGGCGCTGGGGAATTCTCGTCAACTCGGTCGCTGTGGCCTGGGGCGCCTTCATGGCCGTCGACATCGGCTGGCCCCGTGCCGAGGTGTACGACCCTGCCTACTTCGCCGTCGCCCTGCTCGCTGCCGTGCTCGTATTCGGTGGGCTCCTCTATGCGCGGACGCGTAAGGTCGATGACGGACTGACCGCCGTCGAGGGGGGACACCTTGCGCGAGATCACATCGGTTGAGCAGCTCACCGAGCTGGTCGGCGAACCCGTCAGACGCGTCGCCGAGAAGGTTCGGCCCGCGCTGCACGAGCTGGACCGCCAGTGGCTGGCCGCCTCTCCGTTCTGCCTCATCGCCACCAGCGCCGCCGACGGCAGCTGCGACGTCTCACCCAAGGGCGACCCGCCCGGTTTCACCCATGTGCTCGACGACCGCACCATCGCCGTCCCCGACCGCCCCGGCAACCGCCGCGTCGACGGCTGGCACAACATCCTGTCCAACCCCCACGTCGGCCTCCTCTACCTGCTGCCCGGCCGCGGCGACACCCTCCGCGTCAACGGCCGCGCCCGCCTGCTCTCCGACGCCCCCTTCTTCGATGCCATGACCGTCAAGGGCCACCGCCCCCGCATCGTCATGCTGGTCGACATCGACGAGGTCTTCCACCACTGCGCCAAGGCCTTCCTCCGCTCCGGCCTCTGGAACCCCGACACGTGGGACCCCGCCGCCGTCGCCTCCCGCCCCGCCATCGCCAAGGCCCTCGAACGCCCCGAGGACCCCCTGTCCGAGCTGGAGCGCTACTACGGTCCGGCCTACGCCAGCAACCTTTACTGACACAACAGAACGGGCCTGCCGCGTCAAGCGGCAGGCCCGTCGTCGGTCGGCTCGTCGTCAGAGCTGCGCGTCCGGCGGCAGATCGTTCACCGCGTCCGCCAGGTTCTGCGCCAACTTGTCGTAGTAGGCGTCGTTCGGCACGTTGTTGGTGAGGTACTGCGGTGCGATGTTGCTGGGGTGCGCGCTGTCGCGCACCGCGGCATCGAAGTCGAGCACATCATTCGCGAAGTAGTCCCGGTAGCGGTTGATGATGTCGGCGTTGAGCTGCTGCCGGGCTTTCTCTCTGGCGTCATTGGGATCCAACCCGAGCGCTGGCACGGTGGTGAGGATCATGTGCACCACGGAACCGTCAGCACGCTTGTAGTTCTCCAACCCCCTGGCGTCGTTGGGGCCGATGAGCGCCGTCAGATTGCGTTCGATCTCGGTCGGGGACTTCCCGGCGAGGATGTCGTTCGAGCCGAGCGCAACGATGACCGTGCGCAGGTTGGGCTCGTCCAGCACAGTCCGGCTCAGCGTATCGATCGCGCTATCCGTCGTCGGGGCGCCGGCCTCCACCGGCGCGTTGTTGCCCAGCAGACTCGCATCTGTCGGGGTGAGAGCCCGCTGGTAGACGCGCACGTCCGAAATGGACCCGTTGAAGTAGTCGCCGGAGGTGCCGTTGCCCAACGTCACGGCGCCGATCGTGAGCCGCCCGTTCGCCTTCCACGCAGCCGGGTTGGTCGTCGTGCCTTGGAGCTTTCCGTTGACGTACAAGCTCATGGTGCCGCTCGCCGCGTCGAACACCGCGAGCAGATGCGTCCAGGACCCGACCTGGGGCGCCTCGGACGCGTGTACGGCGGGATAGGCATCCGGTGTGACGGCGTCATTGCTGGTGCTGACGAAGGTCCAGGCGTTGAAGACCTTTGAATACTGCAGGTACGCGCTACCCGCGTTGGTGCCGCCTACCGCAGCTACGTCCATGTAGTTGGTCGTGGTCGTGGCGTTGGCCCAGGCGGAGATGCTGTAGCTGCCGGAGGTGTCGATGACCGGGCCGTTGGTCACCAACCTTCCGCCGGTGCCGTCGAACTTCGCGGAGCCGTTGTGATCGGTGGTCCACGTGACGTTGCCGGTCGTCGTGGCGTTGTTCGTCCCGACGGCGTCCTTCGCGGTCGTGCCGAGGCATCAAGTACTCCGATCGAAATAACAACGGCCCGGGCGGCATTGTGTATAATGGTAAGGTTGTAGACTTCTGGTGCAATAATGACAATTAGTGATAGGCGGGGTCCGATGCTCGGATTTACGGACGCGTATATGCTGTGGCGGGCGGCCCCGGTCCCGCGTAGCGGTCCGCTGGCTGAGTCCATCGACATTCGCAGCGATCTGATGGTTGCGGACAACTATGTGACGACGGTCATTCAGTTTGTGGAGCACGGTGTCTTTAGTCCAGCTGTTCCTGATGTGCTCGGATTTCTGGAGAAGATTATGCAGCGTATCGACAAGCTGATCGCGGAAGGGGATCTGGAGACTCGCGAGATCGCTCGCTATCAACATGCATATGCCGCCGTAATGCATTTGATTTATAGCCAGTTCCTGGAGCTCGGATCTCGCCAGGCCTGACCACTCGAGCGGGCGACGAGGCCCTGTCGAATCAACTCGACAGGGCCTCATTCTGTGTTGCGAAGCTACGTTGCGACGTCGCCAGACAAGGATTCCAGTTCCCTGGCCAAGTTGCGGAGAGCGCGGGCTGCCCAACGATCGCGGCCGGCCGGCGTGAGAAACAGCTTGTCCCGCTCCAACAAGGAGTTCAGCACGCGGGACCGACCCGTCCGCCAGGCGTCGTCGGGGACGGCGGAGTACTCCTGGCGGACGGCGGAGGCGTAGGCGTCGTAGTCCGAAGCGGGGGAGCCCAGGATGGCGAGGTCGGCGTCCAACAGGGCGCAGGCGACGGGGTCCGAGGGGTCGGCGGTGTGCTTGATGGTCATGAGGATCAAAGAGGAGACGCGGGGGGCGAAAGGGGCCAGGCCGGAGCGGGTCAGCCAGTCGGTGGCCCAGGAGGCGGAGAGCTGCTCGTCGGTGCCGGGGACGGCGTCGTAGACGACGTCGTGGGCGCAGGCGGCGAGGGTCAGGACGGCCGTTTCCTGAGAAGACAAGGGAACGAGGGTCACGGCGTCGCGGGCGACGGAGCGGGCGTGGGCGAGGGTGTGGTAGCGGCGGTGGGGCTCGCTGTAGCGCGCGACGAGGTCGGTGTCGACGGGGGAGCCGCCGAGGGTGGAGACGGCCGCGCGCCAAGCGTGGTCAGGCAACGGGCACCACGATGGAGGTGATCACGAAGCCGTCGCGGATGAGCCAACGGCCGGAGAAGCCTGACACCGGGCCGGGAACGAGGATGCGCGCGGAGAAGACGCCGTCGCCGAAGGAGAGCTCGGCCTCGGAGAAGTCGAGGAATACTCGGGCCAGGGGGAACCAGGCCTTGTAGACGGACTCCTTGGCGCTGAACAACAAGCGGCCGTGGACGGAGCGCTCGGACGGTAGGGCGATGGCGTCCAGGACGCCGTCGGGCAGGGGCTCGTCGGGCTCGGCGTCGATGCCGATGGTGGCGATGTCCCGCGAGAAGGCCACAGCGGCGGCCCGGTAGCCGAGGCAGTGGGTCATGGAGCCGACGACGCCGTCCGGCCACTGGGGAGCGCCGCGCTCACCGGGGAGAATGGGCGACGGAGGCAACCCGAGGGACTTGAGGGCCTGGCGGGCGCAGTAGCGCACGGTGGAGAACTCCCGCCGCCGCTTGTCGACGGCGCGGGCGATGACGGCCTCCTCCTCGGGGAAGAGGTCAACCGCGGAGTGGTCGTCGAAGGCCTCGGCGTACACGACACCGGGCGGCAGAAGCTCCTCGATCACGGCTTCACCGGCAGGATCTGGCGCAGCCAGCCCTCGGAGCGCCCCCACTTCTTCCACTCCCGCGGGTAGCCCACCGAAACCTCCTCGAACCGCACGTCGTCGTAGTGCGTGGTGCGGGGAATGTGCAGATGCCCGTAGACGGAACAGGCGGAGCGGAACCGGAGGTGCCAGTCGGCGGTGAGCACGGTGCCGCACCACTGCGCGAACTCGGGGTAGTACATGACCCGCGTGGGCTCCCGCACCATGGGCCAGTGGTTGATCAGCACGGTGGGCAGGTCCGGCGGCAGCGCGGACAGGCGCTTCTCGGTCAGCTCGACCCGCGCCTCGCACCAGGCCTCGCGGCTGGGATAGGGGTCGGGGTGCAGGAAGTACTCGTCGGTGCAGACGACGCCGGCCTCGTGCGCCTTGGCCAGCGCCTCTTCCTTGTTGTGCGTGCCCTCGGGCCGGAAGGTGTAGTCGTACAGCAGGAACAGCGGCGCGATCACGGCCGGGCCGCCCTCGCCGTGGAAGATCGGGTAGTCGTCCTCGGGGGTGACGATGTCGAGCCGGCGGCACATCTCCACCAGGTACTCGTAGCGCTCGACACCCCGCAGCTGCACCGGATCGTCCTTGGGCGTCCACAGCTCGTGGTTGCCGGGCGCCCAGATCACCTTGCCGAAGCGCTCCCGCAGCAGCCCCAGCGCCCACTCGATGTCCGAGGACATCTCACCGACGTCGCCGGCGACGATGAGCCAGTCGTCGGCCGACTCGGGGCGCAGCCCCGCGGTGATCGTCCGGTTCTCCTCGTACGCGACGTGCAGGTCGCTGACCGCGAACAGCTTCACCAGTCGATCGTAGGCAATCTAGGGGGTCAGGGGAGGGTGTGTGAGGAATTGCCCGTGATGTGTGCGAGAACGGCTAGTACCCGGCGGTTGTCGTCGTCGGAGGCGGACAGCCCGAGCTTGCCGAAGATCGAGGCGATGTGCTTGCTCACGGCGCTGTCCGACAGGTGCAGCCGCTGCCCGATGGCGGCGTTGGAGCGGCCCTCGGCCATCAGCTCCAGCACCTCGCGCTCTCGTGGGCTCAGGGTGGCCAGCGGGGGAGTGCCGGCGATCAGCTTGGCCACCACGTCGGGATCCATCGCGGTCCCACCGCCGGCGACCCGCCGCAGGGCGTCCACGAACTGCTCGTCGTTGAAGACCCGGTCCTTGAGCAGGTAGCCGACCCCGGCGCCGCCGTCGGCCAGCAGTTCACGCGCGTACAGCTGCTGGACGTGCTGCGACAACACCACGACCGGCAGCCCGGGGTGGACGCGACGGGCCTCGATGGCGGCACGGAGGCCCTCGTCGGTGAAGGTGGGCGGCAGCCGCACGTCGACCACGGCGACATCCGGCCGGTGCTCGATCAACGCCGCCAGCAGCTCCGGGCCGGACTCGACGGCGGCCACCACCTCGAAGCCGTACGCCTCCAGCAGCCGGGTCAGCCCGGCTCGGAGCAGGTAGACGTCCTCCGCGATGACAACACGCACGGGATCTCCATGGTCAGTGTGGTGGGGCCGCCGGCGGGACTGCGCACGTCCAGAACCCCGTCGAAGGTACCGAGCCGCCGCCGCACGCCCAGCAGGCCGGTGCCGCCGGCCGGATCGGCGCCGCCATGGCCGTCGTCGTGCACGCTGATGGTCAGCAAGTCGTGGGCATGGTGCACGGCGACCCGGATCCGCGACGCTCCGGAGTGCTTGGCGGCGTTGGTCAGCAGCTCGCGCACGGCGAAGTAGGCGGCGGACTCGACCGGCGGATCGAGCCGTCCGGCGAGGTCGGCGGCCACCTCCACATCGAGCGGGCAGTCCAGCGCCACCACCCGGACCGCGTCGGCCAGTCCACGTTCGGCCAGCACCGGCGGGTGGATGCCGTGCACCAGCTCGCGGATCTCGGTCAGCGCGGTCGCGGTGTTCTCGCGGACTTCCACGATCAGCCGGCGGGCCGTCTCCGGATCACGGTCCAACAGCCGTTCCACGGTGCGAAGCGCCATGCCCATGGCCACCAACCGGCCCTGCGCACCGTCATGCAGGTCCCGCTCGATCCGTCGCAGCTCGGCGGCCTGTGTGTCGATCGCGTCGGTGCGGGTTTCGGTCAGCCGCTGCACCCGCTGAGCCAGCCGGGCGGTCTCGGTCGGCGCGAGCAGCACCGAGGTCCAGCGGTCGTGCCACCTTCGCCAGATCGGCGCCAGGACCAGCGCCAACGCCGTCGCCGCTGCGCCGGCCAGGACATGCCACCACGGCCGCGGTTGCCACAGGAACGTGACCACCGCCGTCACTTGGGCGAATCCCACGAACAGGGCGGCGCTCGGCAGCGCCAGCAGCGTGGCCGCGACGAGCGGGTTGACCAGCATCCACACCAGGTCACGCCCGGAGGCCGGATCCCTGACCAGCCAGGACAGCCGTGCGCGCCGGGCAGGCGTCGACGGCGACCGGTACAGCCGGCGCCCGGCCCGGTACCGGCCGTCCGGCTCGGGCCTCGGCGCGGACGGCGCCGGCCGATACGGCTCGTCGACGCCGACCCGTCGCCGGTAGTAGTTGGTGTAGTTGCGGGAGTTCTCCACCAGCATGATCAACGGCCAGGTGACGCCGACGAGGGCCAGCGCGGCCGAGGCCACCAGCAGACCGGCCAGCAGCAGGCCGACCAGCGACTGCGTCGCCAGCTGCGCGCTGTCCAGGATCAGCACGACCCGGTCCTTGACCCAGGTCGGCCACGGTCGGCGTGCCCCGAGCAGGGCTCGCGTCCACCGGCCGTGCCACCTCAGTGCCGGCCGGCCCACGACCGCCGCCGCCAGCCCCAGCACCGTGCCGACGACCGGATTCAGCACCAGCCACAACAGGTCCAGCCAGGTCGCGCCGTCCGAAGCCAGCCAATGGGCCTGCTGCCGGTAGGCGGGCACGTGCGGCCGGCGATAGAGCCGTCTTCGCACCTCGTACAGGCCGTCGGGGCGAGGCCGAGGGGGCGGTGGCGCCGGGTCGTACGGGTCGGCGATCGGCAGCTCAGACCAGTCGCTGGCCAGCCGCCGCGCGGTCGCCGGCACCCGCCGGATCCACAGCACCACCGGCGTCACGCCGAGCAGCAGCGCCGCCAGGTCCACGGCCGCCAGCACAGGGCCGATCGCCGCCAATGCGACCAGCCCCAACCCCCTCAGCCGTGCCATGCGTCGAGTGTCGCCGATTCACCGGCACGCCGGCAGTGCAGCTACCTCCACACCTGGCGGTCACGGGCCTAGGCTGCCCGCGTGGCGGACTTCGACGAGATCAAGGGCTCGTTCTGGGCCGACGGCACCTACGACGTGCACTCGCCGCTGACCGACGCGGACATCGAGCAGGCCGAGGCCGTTCTCGGCGTGGCCCTGCCCGCCGCCCTGCTCGACCTGCTCCGCGTCCAGAACGGCGGCAACGTCGCCTGCGGCCGACGGCGTTTCCCCACGTCGGCCCCCACGTCCTGGGCCGACGACCACGTGCCGCTGCCCGACCTGATGGGCATCGGCCGCATCAAGGGCGTGACCTCGCTGCTCGACGGTCCGTACCTGGTCGAGGAGTGGGGCCTGCCGGCCGGCGTCGTGCCGTTGTCCGGCGACGGCCACACCTGGATCGCCCTCGACTACCGGCGCCCCGGCGAGCCGTCGGTGGTGTGGTTGGAGGAGGGCCGGGAGTTGGCCCTGGCCGCCGACTTCCGGTCGTTCGTCGAGGGCCTCACAGGTCGATGACGGCGATGCCGTGCTCCCGCAGGCTGCCGAGATAGAGCCTGCCGTTGTGCTGCCGGACGCCGGTGACCATGTGATAACCCGGCGCCGACGTCTGGAGGTCGCGCACGATCCGGCCGGTGTCGTCGACGGCGACGACCCAGGTCGTGCGCACCTCCAGCTTGTTCAACACTGCCTGCGGCAACGCCCAGGTTGCCTTGCGCAGCACCGGATACTGCGCGGCCCGATCCAATACGGGGCTGCGTGGCGTGACCAGTGCGACCCAGATCAGGCCGTCCTCGCCGGTGCTCAGGTTGTCGGGAATGCCCGGCAGGTTGTCGATGAGCACGTCGCTCTCGCCGGAATCCAGCCACACGCGACGGATCTGGTAGGAGCCGGTCTCCGCGACCGCCACGTACGACTCGTCGGCCGCCAGCGCGACGCCGTTGGCGAACTGGAGGCCGTCCAGCAGCTCGGTGACCTCGCCGGAGACGTCACGGCGCAGCAGACGGCCGGTGCCGCCGTGCTCCAGCAGGTCGCCCATGAAGTGTTCGAGGCCGAACCGCTGGGTGGAGTCGGTGAAGAACACCGTGCCGTCACGGGCCACGGCGGCGTTGTTGCACAGGTGGAGCGGCCGGCCGGCGGCCAATCCGCTGACCAGCGGCTCGACCGAGCCGCCCTCGGGATCCACCGCCAGCAGCCCGGCCTTGGCGTCGCACACCAGCAGCCGGCCGTCGCCCAGCAGCTCGATGCCGAGCGGACGGCCGCCGGTGTCGGCGATCTGGTCGATCCTGCGGCCGTCGTCGGACAGCCGCAGGATCCGGCCGTCCTCGACACCGGTCACCACCCGGCCCTGCTCGTCGACGACAACGTCCTCGGGCCCGACGCCGTTGACCGGAAGCACCCGCGGCGCGGGCATGGGCGGCGTGCTGTCGGACCGCCGGGACCGCTCGGGCGTGGCCGGCGGCTGCCACACCACGGGATTGATGGACGGACGGGCCATGCGCCTCACTCCTCGCCGAGGAACGCCTTGCGGACGTCGTCGATCCCGGCTCTGGCGGCCAGCAGCTGGCGCAGCAGGATGCGCGCCTTGACCGGGCTGAGGAAGCCGGCCCCGATCAGGCCCCGGCGCAGCAGGTCCTGCTCCGAGCCGGGGAAGCCGTAGGTCTCGGCCAGCACCGGACCGGCGCCGGTCCGCGAGGCCAGGATCACCGGCATCCGCTGGGCCAGCTCGGTCAGCGGCTCGACCATGGCCACCGGCACGTGGCCGGCGCCGAATGCCGCCACCACCATGCCGTCCACGGCTTCGCCGATCGCCCTCAGCACCGTGCCGTCATCGCCCAGGGTGACCGTGACCAGGCCGATCGTCGGCTCCGGCGCGCCCTGCGGCACATACACCTTCAGCACGTCGGCCGGCCGGTTCAGCAGCCGGAACTTGCCCTCGACGACGTAGCCGATGGGGCCGGTGTTGGGTGACACGAAGGCGGCGATGCTTGCGCTGTGCGCCTTCGAGACGTACCTCGCGGCGTGCACCTGGTCGGCGAACACCACGACACAGCCCAGCCCGTCGGCCTGCTCGCTGGCCGCCACCTGGACGGCCGCCAGCAGGTTGGCCGGGCCGTCGGCGCCGGCCAGCGACGGGTTGCGCATCGCGCCCGTGACCACCACCGGCGCCCCGTCCAGCACGCTCGTGTCGAGGAAGTACGCCGTCTCCTCGATGGTGTCCGTGCCCTGCGTGACCACCACGCCCCGGGCCCCGGCGTCGATCTCGGCCGTGATCAGCTCGGCGAGCGCCGTCAGGTCGTCGAAGCCGACCGAGGCCCCTGGCAGCGCTCTGAAGGCGATGGTGCGCAGTTTGATGTCGACCTCGTCCAGCCCGGGCACGGACGCCAACAGCTCGTCGACATCGAGGGCCGGCACGGCCCCCGTCCTGCCGTCGGCCGGCCGGGCCATGGCGATGGTTCCGCCGAGCGCGATCACCGTCACGAAGTCGGTCACCTGCACTGGCGTACCACATGAGCTGCGCCACCGATACCCCGCCGCTTGCAGGGAAGGACGCCTTACCCGCGTTCGGCGCAGGTAAGGCGTCCTTCCCTGCATCAGGGGTTTCGGGCCGCCAGCCACCGGGCCAGTTCCGCGTCGGCCTCGGCCCGCCGGGCCGGCAGCCGCCGCGTGCTGGCCTGCATCCAGATCTGCACCTGCGACCAGCGGATCTCCCGACACACTTCGACCAACTCGGGGTCGAAGTGACCGGGGTAGGCCGCCAGCGCGGCCTCCCCGTCCAGCAGCTTCGTCCGGCGCATGACCGCCAGGTCCCACTCCACCGGCCCACGCCAGGTGTCCTCGAAGTCGTTCCACACCAGGCCCGCCGCTGTCACCAGCACGTTCCCGGGGTGGGCATCCCCGTGCAGCGCCTGTCCGCCGGACGGAAGGAGCGCCGACAGCCGGGCATGCTCCGTCCGCAGCGCCTCGGCGTGCTCTCCGACGAAGGGCAGCCCGAGCAGGACGTCATCCAGCGGGCCGGCCGTGGGCAGTGGAGCCGAACAGTCGGCCAACGCCTGGTGAAGGTCGGCCAGCGCCGCCGCGAAGTCGGTCGGCTTGATCGCGACGCCGGGATCGTGCGCCACGTAGGTCCAGAAGGTCATGGTCTCGCCGTCGTGGACCACGGGCCCGCGAGGCAGCTCGGCGCTGGGGGAAACGACCGGGACACCCTGTCCGATCAGGTGATCCACGATGGACAGCTCGCGGGCGAACCAGTCGGCGACCGGCCGGCGGACCAGCCCGGTGGTGCCGGCCACGCGGACCACCACCGGCGACGGCCGCAGGTGGACCAGCACATTGCTGCCGTTCTTGAGCACCGTCGGCTCGCTCGCCCGGATCCCGTGGGCGGCCGCGAAGGAGACCGCCGCCCGAATCGCCTGTTCCATGCCGGTACATGCTGTCACGGGCAGTGACGGGGGTCACTCGATTTCCCCAGTGTCGGCCCAGCCGAGCTGGCCTGATCTCGCCGGTCTACGATCCATCTGGTTTCCCGAGATGACACTGGCTGGAGGCATCGTGACGGCCGTAGCACCGCAGCCGATCGCTACGCGTCCCTATCCGACGCGCACGACGGTGAAGGGTTCCCTCCTGCTGCGGTTGTTCCGTACTACGGACCACAAGCAGATCGGAATCATGTACCTGGTCACCTCGTTCGTCTTCTTCATGGTGGGCGGCGCGATGGCCCTCCTGATGAGGACCGAGCTGGCCCGGCCGGGGCTGCAGTTCCTCTCGCAGGAGCAGTTCAACCAGCTGTTCACCATGCACGGCACGATCATGCTGCTGCTGTACGCGACGCCGATCGTGTTCGGCTTCGCCAACTTCGTGCTGCCGCTGCAGATCGGCTCGCCCGACGTGGCCTTCCCGCGGCTCAACGCGTTCGCCTACTGGGCGTACCTGTTCGGCGGGACGATCGTCGTGGCCGGCTTCCTGACCCCGGGTGGCGCCGCCGACTTCGGCTGGTTCGCCTACACCCCGCTGTCGGACATGGTCCACTCGCCGGGCGTCGGCGCCGACATGTGGATCACCGGTCTGATCCTGTCCGGCCTCGGCACCATCCTCGGCGGCGTCAACATGATCACCACGGTGGTCTGCCTGCGCGCCCCCGGCATGACCATGTTCCGGATGCCGATCTTCACCTGGAACATCCTGGTCACCTCGATCCTCGTGCTGCTGGCCTTCCCGATCCTCACCGCGGCCCTGTTCGGCCTGCTGGCGGACCGGCATCTCGGCGCGCACGTGTTCGACCCGGCCAACGGCGGCGTGATCCTCTGGCAGCACCTGTTCTGGTTCTTCGGACACCCAGAGGTCTACATCGTCGCCCTGCCCTTCTTCGGCATAGTCTCCGAGATCTTCCCGGTGTTCAGCCGCAAGCCGCTGTTCGGCTACAAGGGCCTGATCTACGCCACGCTGGGCATCGCGGCCCTGTCGGTGACGGTGTGGGCGCACCACATGTACGCGACCGGCGCCGTGCTGCTGCCGTTCTTCTCGTTCATGACCTTCCTGATCGCGGTCCCGACCGGTGTGAAGTTCTTCAACTGGATCGGCACCATGTGGAAGGGGCAGCTGACCTTCGAGACGCCGATGCTGTTCAGCGTCGGCTTCCTGATCACGTTCCTCTTCGGCGGTCTCACCGGCGTGCTGCTGGCCGCGCCGGCCATCGACTTCCACGTCTCCGACTCGTACTTCGTGGTGGCGCACTTCCACTACGTGCTCTTCGGCACCATCGTGTTCGCCACCTACGCGGGCATCTACTTCTGGTTCCCGAAGATCACCGGCCGGATGCTGGACGAGGGCCTGGGCAAGCTGCACTTCTGGACCACGTTCATCGGCTTCCACACCACCTTCCTGGTGCAGCACTGGCTGGGCGCCGAGGGCATGCCCCGTCGCTACGCCGACTACCTGTCCAGCGACGGCTTCACCACGCTGAACACGGTGTCCACCATCGGCGCGTACATCCTGGGCGCCTCCACGCTGCCGTTCCTGTGGAACGTGTTCCGCAGCTACCGCTACGGCGAGGTCGTCGAGGTCGACGACCCGTGGGGCTACTGCAACTCGCTGGAGTGGGCGACCTCCTGCCCGCCGCCGCGGCACAACTTCACCTCGCTGCCGCGCATCCGCTCCGAGCGCCCGGCGTTCGAGCTGCACTATCCGCACATGGTCGAGCGCCTGCGGCTGGAGGCGGAGTACGGCCACATGGCGGCCCCGTCGGAGGCCCTGACCGCGGCCGTCACGGGTAGCGACGACCCGACGGAGAAGTGACCGTCGGCTGAAGATTCACGCATTCGGACCCCGGTGATCACGGACACACCGGGGTCCGTTTGCTTTTCCGGCAAACTGTCCGGGTGACCAGTTCCCAAGCAGCCACGGTCCTGATCACCGTCACCGGACCGGACAAGCCCGGCGTGTCGTCGGTGCTGTTCGCGGTGCTGACCAGGCACGGCGTCGAGGTGATCGACGTGGAGCAGGTGGTCATCCGGGGCAAGCTCGTGCTGGGTGTGCTGGTGAACGCCGACCGCGACCCCGAGGGCCTCCAGGAGACCGTCGAGCAGGCCATGGCCAGCGTCGCCATGGACGTCGACGTCGAGATCGGGGCCGATCCGCGCAGCTCGTCGCAGCAGGGCTCCACCCACGTGCTGGTGGTGCTGGGCCGGCCGGTGACCGCGCGGGCCTTCACCGAGGTGGCCCGCAAGCTGGCCGCCCTCGGCGTGAACATCGACGCCATCCACCGCGTGGCCGACTACCCGGTGACCGGCCTGGAGCTGCGGGTCTCCGTGCCGGACGACACCGCCGAGCAGGACGCGCTACTGCGCAGCGCCGTCGCCGAGGTGTCCTCCCGCGTGAACCTGGACGCGGCGGTGGAGCGGGCCGGGCTGACCCGCCGGGCCAAGCGACTGGTCGTCTTCGACGTCGACTCCACGCTCGTGCAGGGCGAGGTCATCGAGATGCTGGCCGCCCGGGCCGGCTGTGAGGGCAAGGTCCGCGAGATCACCGAGGCCGCGATGCGCGGCGAGCTCGACTTCGCCCAGTCGCTGGAGCGCCGGGTGGCGCTGCTGGCCGGGCTGCCCGAGTCGGTGCTTGACGACGTCGCCGCCCAGCTGGAGCTGACGCCCGGCGCCCGCACCACCATCCGCACGCTCAAGCGCCTCGGCTTCCGCTGCGGCGTGGTCTCCGGCGGCTTCACCCGGGTCATCCGGGGCCTGTCCGACGAGCTGGGCCTGGACTTCTGCATGGCCAACCAGCTGGAGGTCGTCGACGGCCGGCTGACCGGGCGCACCACCGGGCGGGTCATCGACCGGGCCGGCAAAGCCCAGGCGCTGCGCGAGTTCGCCGACGCCTATCACATCCCGCTGGCCCAGTGCGTCGCCGTCGGTGACGGGGCCAACGACATCGACATGCTGTCGGCCGCCGGCATGGGCGTGGCCTTCAACGCCAAGCCCGCCCTGCGTGAGGTGGCCGACGCCGCCCTCTCGCACCCGTTCCTGGACGCGGTGCTTTTTGTCCTCGGCGTCACCCGCGCCGAGGTGGAGGCGGCCGACGCCGCGGACGGTCTGGAAGCATTGCGGCTGTGACCGAGCTTGCGAGGGCACCATTCAGCACAGGGAACCGGGTCGCAGACCCGCCGAGCGCTAGCGAGGTGGGCCTGTGAACCTGCTTCAACCGTTGGCCGACCGCTACGCCTGGTGGCTCCGACGTCCCACGCCGCAGGACACCTCCGACGAGGATCCTTCGGAGGTTCGGGCCATGCCCATCGTGCTGCGCATCGAGAAGGCGACGCCGCCCTCTCGGACCGCGCTGCTTGAGGCCGCCGCCGCGGCGGCGATCGCCGTCTGTCTCGACCCCCGGGCCACCGAGCCGGAGGGGGAGTGGCACGCCGAGGTCGCCGCGTGGATTGACGGCCGGATCCGGAAGGTGTCCCGGCGGGCCCGCGGGGCGCACTGGGAGGCCGTGCAGGCGTTGCCCGGCGTCACCGTGCGGGTCGGGGACGCCGAGGCGCGGGCGTTGCTGCCGTGGAAGGTCGTCGAGACGCCGTACGAGGTTCGGCGGCTCCAGATCACCGGCAGTGAGCTGCCCGCCGACTCGCCCGGTCCCGCCGCGCCCGGCGGCCCGGTGCTGTGGATCAACCCCGACGTGCCCATGACCGCGGGCAAGGCCGCCGCCCAGGTCGGCCACGCCACCATGCTGTTGGCCGCCCTCTTGCCGCCGTCCGAGCTCTCCTCCTGGCAGGCCGCCGGATTCCCTTGCGCCGTGCGGACTCCCGAGCCCGCCGACTGGAAGCTCCTCGTCCCCGGCGACGACCCCGCCGGCGCCTGGCAGTCCCGCGGCGTCGTCGCCGTCCGGGACGCCGGCTTCACCGAGGTCGCCCCCGGCACCGTCACCGTCGTCGCCCAACGGGCCTCGTCGTGACGGTCTCCGTCCGCCGCGTCGGCTCCGGCCGCTTCGTCGCCACCGCCCCCAGCGGCGCCACCGTCGACATCGGTGGCGACGGCTTCTCCCCGGTCCAGCTCCTCGAAGCCGCCCTGGCCGCCTGCGCCGCCCTCACCGCCGAGCAGCTCATCGTCCGCCGCACCGGCGCCGACTTCACCGTCGTCGCCACTGGCGCCGAAGCGGCCCACGAGGTCAGCTCCGTCGACGTCACCTTCGCCCTCCCCGCCGACGAGCCCCTGGCCACCGTCATCCCCCGCGCCGTCGCCCGTGAATGCAAGGTCAGCCGCACCGTCGAGCACGGCGCCCCCGTCGCCGTCCACCTCGACCCCGATCTTCGGCAGCTGTAAGTCTCCGCTGGTAGAGCCGCTGCCGGGCTCCACGGATGTCAGGCGGCCGGACCTTTTCCTGCTCTCCCCGTCGCGTTCAGACCTCGCTCGACGCGGCGTCCCCGTGCGGCCGCGAGCGTGCCCGGATAACGCCAGCATTTCTTTCCGAAGACTTCGTGTACCCCGATCGACTGGCGCGTGTTGACGACTGGAGGTAATAAGACCAAAATCCGTTGGCGAAACTCAGCATGTGGAGGTCGACGATGGCCAACGAGTTGCAGCAGGCGAAGCGGCCGGTCAGCGCGGCGCTGGCCGGGCCGTACGGGCACCCGTTCCATCCGATCCTGGTGACGGTGCCGATCGGGGCGTGGGTGGCGAGCGTGGTGTTCGACATCGCGTCGCGGTTCGTGGCCGGGCCGGGGTTCCTGACGCAGGGATCGCTGTGGCTGATCGCGATCGGCGTGCTCGGCGCGCTGGCCGCGGCGATGGTGGGCTTCCTGGACCTGTTCGCGATCCCGACGGGCACGCCGGCCTTCCGCACGGGGCTGACGCACATGGGCCTCAACCTGACGGTGACGGTCGGCTACGTGGCGAACTTCCTGTGGCGGCGGGCCGCGGACACGCCGGACGGACCGGTGGGCATGGGCCCGCTGCTGCTGTCGGTGGTGTGCCTGGCGCTGCTGACCGCGGCCGGCTACCTGGGCGGCAAGCTCGCCTACCACTACGGGGTGCGGGTGGCCGACGAAGCCACCCAGGCCGACGGCTTCCGACGCTGACTTTCCTTCCCCACCACGGAATCTAGGAGAACGACATGGCTCTCACCGCACTGGTCACCTGGCTGCTCACCGCCATCGGCGGCTTTGTCATGCTGGGTATGTGGATCACCAAGGGCGGCCTGCGGCAGCCGCGCACCAGCCACTTCCCGCCCGCGGTGATCTTCGGCCACTTCGCGCTGGCCGCGGCCGGCCTGATCGTGTGGATCGTGTACCTGTTCGCCGCGTCGAGCACGCTGGCCTGGATCTCGTTCGTGCTGCTGCTTCCCGTGGCCCTGCTGGGCTTCGTGATGCTGTTCCGCTGGATCCCGGTCTACCGGGCCCGCGCCGCGATGGCCACCGGCGGCCCGGGCACGACCGGCGCCGCCGACCAGGCCCCGGCCGAGCGCAGCTTCCCGCTCGTGATCGTGCTCGGCCACGGCCTGTTCGCCGTGGTCACGCTCGTGCTGGTGCTGCTGGTCGCCCTCAAGGTGGGCGCCTGAGTCAGTCCGACGCCGCGGCGTCCAAGCGCTTGAGGGCGGCGCGCACCACCTCCGGGTCGTGCGTGGTCCAGAACGGCGGCAGCGACGCCCGCAGGAAACTGCCGTAACGGGCGGTGGCCAGCCGCGGGTCGAGGATCGCCACGACGCCCTTGTCGTTGGTGGACCGCAGCAGGCGGCCGGCGCCCTGGGCGAGCAGCAGGGCGGCGTGGGTGGCGGCGACGGTGAGGAAACCGTTGCCGCCACGGGCTTCCACCGCCCGCTGACGGGCCGAGGCGAGGGGGTCGTCGGGGCGGGGGAAGGGAATCCGGTCGATGACGACCAGCTGGAGCGAGTCGCCGGGCACGTCCACGCCCTGCCACAGGGACAGCGTGCCGAACAGGCAGCACTGCACGTCCTCGGCGAACTTCTTGACCAGCTGGGCCGTGGAGTCCTCGCCCTGGCACAGCACGGGATACTCGATGCGGGACCGGATGGCCTCGCTGGCCTGCTTGGCCGCCCGCATGGAGGAGAACAGCCCGAGCGTGCGGCCGCCGGCGGCGTTGACCAGGTCGACGAGCTCGTCGACGTAGGCGGGCGGCAGGCCGTCACGGCCCGGGGTGGGCAGATGCCGTGCCAGATAAAGGATTCCGCTGCGTCCGTGCTCGAACGGGGAGCCGACGTCCATGCCGCTCCAGCGAGGGGCGCTCAGGTCCGACGGCGCCTCCTTGTCGGTGGCGGTGGCGTCCACGACAGGAACCTGGCTGGAGGCCGGCAATCCCCACTGCCGGGCCAGCGCGTCGAACGTGCCGCCGAGGGTGAGGGTGGCGGAGGTGAGCACGGTGGTCCGCGGCGCGAAAAGCCGTTCCCGCAACAGGCCGCCGACGCCCAGCGGCGCGACCTTCACGGTGGGGGGCTTGCTGTCGTCACGGAAATCGCCGGCCAGCCACACGACATCCCGCCGGTGGGCCTCATCGCCGTCGAACGCCTCCAGCAGCCGCACGGAGGTGTCGTGGATCTCGTCGAGCAGCGCCAGGGCCAGCTTCCGGCCGACGGCGGCGTCGGGATCCTCCTTGTTGCGCTCGGGCCCGAGCGCCGTGATGCAGCGGTGCGCGGAATCCCGCACCGCCGCCAGCGCGCCGGCCAGCGCCCGGGGCATGGCGTCCAGGCGGCCGACGGGCATCTCCGACAGCACGATCTCCAGGCCCTCGCCGGCCTCGGACAGCTGGTCGGCGACGTCATCCTCGATCTGCCGCCCGCACCGCCGCACCGCGATCGCCAGCGCCGCCGTGGACAGCTCGGCCGTCGCCACCGACGTCACCCGGTCCACCAGGTCGTGCGCCTCGTCCACGATCACGAGATCGTGCTCCGGCAGCACCTTGTAACCCTCAAGGGCGTCGATCGCCAGCAGCGCGTGATTGGTGACGACCACATCCGCCCGGCCCGCCTCGGCCCGTGCCCGCTCCGCGAAGCAGTCCACGCCGATCGGGCACTTGGAGACGCCGAGACATTCCTTGGCCGTGACCGAAAGCTGCCGCCAGGCCTGGTCGCTCACGCCCGGCACCAGCTCGTCCCGATCGCCGGTCTCGGTGTCCGACGACCACTCGTGCAGCCGCTTCACGTCCCGGCCCAGCCGCGAGACCGCGAACGGGTCGAACAGGCCCTCGTCCTCCGGCTCGTCCGGCGCGCCGGAGTGCACGCGGTGCATGCACAGGTAGTTGCGCCGGCCCTTGAGGATCGCGAACGTCGGCTCCCGGCCCAGCGTCTTCTTCAGCGCCTTCGCCAGCCTCGGCAGGTCCCGGTCCACCAGCTGCCGTTGCAACGCGATCGTGGCTGTCGAGACCACCACCGTCGCGTCCTCCGCGACCGCGTGCCGCACCGCCGGCACCAGGTAGCCCAACGATTTTCCCGTGCCCGTGCCCGCCTGCACCGCCAGGTGCTCGCCCGTCCGGATCGCCCGCTCCACGGCCAGCGCCATCTCCACCTGCCCGGGCCGCTGCTTGCCCCCGACGGCTTCCACGGCTTCGGCGAGCAATTCTTCGACTGAGGGCAGTGGCACAGGCAAGACGTTACCCGCTTACCCTGACAGCCCTACGCAGCGCCGAGCGCTGTCGCCACCGCGTCCCGCACGGCCGACTCCGACGGCGTCGAAACGCCCTGTTCCGCCGCCAGTTCCGCCAGCGAGCACATCGTCACGCCGGGCAGGGCGCAGGCCGTGAAGTCGCGGTACACCGACATGTCCGGGTCGACGTTGATCGCGAATCCGTGACTGGTCACCCCGCCCCGGATGCGCATGCCGATCGACACCAGTTTGCGGTGGTCCGGCGTCCACACGCCGACCAGGCTGCTCTCGCCGGCCGGCGTGTCCCGCCTGATGGTGGCGAAGCCCAGCGCCGCCAGCGCCTCGATGAGCCCGTTCTCCACCCACCGCACGATGTCCACGGGCCCGCGCCGGCGCACGTTGACCACCAGGTAGCCCACCAGCTGTCCCGGCCCGTGGTAGGTGGCGTACCCGCCCCGATCCACCTCCACCAGCTGCATCCCGGTCGGCAGGTCCGCCCGATCCGTCCGCGGGCTGTACGTGACCACGGGCGGGTGGCTGAGCAGGAAGAGCCGGTCATCGGCCCGCCCCTCCTGCCGCTCCGCCACCCACTCCCGCATGTCCGCGGCGGCCCGTTCGTACTCGACGACCCCGAGATCGACGCGCTGCATGCTCACGCCTTCCGCGCCGTCTTCTGCCAGGGGTTCGCCTCGTCCATACGCCCAGCGTAGCGAGACGGCCGTGCTCAGGACTGGACGATGGCGGCGCGAAGGTCCATGCCGGTGACGTTCCGCGAGGCCCCGCCGATGCTTCGCCCGGTTGCCGGATTTCGCCCGCTGCCACCCCACGCGCCAACGCTCCCGCGAGGCCCCGCCGGTGCTTCGCCCGGTTGCCGGATTTCGCCCGCCGCCACCCGACGCGCCCACCCACCCGAGCCGACGCGGCGGGCTAAATCCGGCAAGGGCGAGGCGCCGGCTACCCGGGGGCCGAGCCCGCCGCGGAACGCGGCGCATAAGCACTGCTCAGGCCGCCCGGGGCCAGGACTGCTGGTAGACGAAGGTGTCCCGGGTGAGGCCGGCCTGCCACGCGGCGGACAGGGGGACGCCGCGCCACGGCCGGCCCTCGGGCCCGGCGATGGAGTCGAGTGCGGACAGCCGGATGAACTGGCCGTTGCCGCACAGGGGTTTGGTGTCGTTGCGACGGGCGGCGAGCCAGCCGAACCAGCCCCGGCCGGCGCCGCTGGTCCGCACGTCGACCTGCACGGATCCGACCCGCGGATCCTCGAAGTGGGCGGCGGTCATGCCGAGGCAGTTCCACAGCGGGCGGCCGCCGGCGTCGAGCACGACGACCACGGCCCGTTCCGGCGCCGCGTGCCGGCCCTGCCAGGCCTTCAGGGCCCGGTAGCCGGCGTTGAGGGCGTCCTCCTTCCCGGTCCGCGCCTGCGGGCTGTAGCGCTGCACGAGGTGGATGTGGCGGCCGTCGACCCGCCGCAGGTTCCGCACCACGGTGGCGGTGCGGTCGTCGGAGTCGTCGTCGACGACCCAGACGTGCGCGGCACGGAAGCGCTGCCGCAGGTAGGTCACGGTGCCGCCGATGGCGGCCTCCTCGTCACGGCACGGCACGAAGAAGTGCCACTCCAGCTTGGTCGGATCACCGAGTCTCAAGGCTTCTCCCGCCGTACGGTCAACCAGCAGAACAACACCACCGCGGCCACGCCGCCGAGCACGTCGGCCGAGGGGCCCAGCCACACCGTCAGCTGGTCGAGCACGGCCAGCGCGCCGGCGGTGAAACCCAGGGCCACCAACGCCTTCCGGGTGGTTCGGGGGCTCAGTGCGACCAGCACCGAGGTCAGCAGGAGCAGCGGCACGAGCACCTGGGCCGACGAGCCCAGCTGTCCTATGTGGACGGATGGCGTCGCCAGCCGGGCCAGTGCGAGCTCGATGCCCTGGTAGAGCCGGTGGGCGAGCACCAGTGCGGCGGCCGCCGCGACCAGCAGCACCGCGACGGCACGGGCCGGGGCCCGGCCGTGCGGGGTTGTCACCGCTGTCACGCGTATTCCTCTCACGTTCGTGTCCAGCGAGGTATCGGAGCCTGCGCCGTTCCGCTGAACGGCCGGATCGGGTGGCCAGGTGACGCTGGACCGGCTGAGATCGGCACCCTGTGTAACGGCAGATGGGCGAAACGGCTGAACGTTGTCCCTCGTGCGGGTCACCGGGCTTTGCCTATTTCGGGTGAAGGTTGATAGTCCAGTGCTGCGGGTGATCGTCTGCCCCGCCTTTTCCCGGAGGTCGAAACCATGTCCGGAGCACGCACGCGTCCGTCCACACGGGACATGTGAGGAGTCGAAGCTGTGAGCACCGAAGTGCTGCTGCTGGCCGGGACCCGGCCGGAGGCACTCAAGGTCGCGCCGGTGGCCAAGGCGTTGTCCGGTCACCCCTTGTTACGGCCGATGATCGTGCACAGCGGTCAGCACGTCGGCATGGTCGAGCAGGCCCTGTCCGCGTTCGACCTGCGCCCGGACGCGTTCGTGCCGCTGCGCCGCGAGATCGGCAGCCAGGCCGAGCTGGTCGCGGGCGTGCTGCGTCGACTGGACGAGCTGATCGTGCGCCGCCGACCGGCGGCCGTGATGGTTCAGGGCGACACGTCCACGGCACTGGCCGGCGCGCTGGCGGCGTTCTGGCGGGGCGTGCCCGTGGCGCACCTGGGGGCCGGGCTGCGCACCGGCGACCTGGCCGCGCCCTTCCCGGAGGAGGGCAACCGGCAGATGGTCTCCCGAATCGCCGCGCTCCATCTCGCGCCGACCGAGGCCGCCGCACGGACGCTGCTCGCCGAGGCCGTGCCCGGCAAACGCATCACCATCACCGGCAACACGATCGTCGACGCGCTGGAGCACATCGCCGCAGCCGAGCTGCCGCCACGCAGCAAGACCCTGCTCGACCTGGAGGCGCGCGTCCACGCCGGCGGTGGTCGGATCGTGCTGGTGACCGTCCACCGCCGTGAGTCGTGGGGCGAGCCGCTGGACCGGGTGCTCGCCGCCGTGAGGTCCATGGTGGACCGCCACCCCGACATTCACGTGTTGCTGCCGGCGCATCCCAATCCGGCGGTGCAGGCGCAGGTCTCGGGCGCGCTGGAGGGCCACGACCGGGTCTGGCTGAGCGAGCCCCTGGACTACCCCGACCTCATCCGTGCGCTCCGGCAGGCCGCGCTGGTGGTGACCGACTCGGGCGGCCTCCAGGAGGAGGCGCCGAGCTTCGGCGTGCCGGTGCTGGTGGTGCGGGACAACACCGACCGCACCGAGGCGGTGGACGCCGGCTACGCCTGGGTGGTGGGCACCGACGACACCCGCATCGTGGCCGAGGCCGACTGGCTGCTCGGCTCGCACCTGCGCCTGCCGGCCGGCCAGAACCCGTTCGGTGACGGGCAGGCTAGCCATCGGGTGGTGGCCGCGCTCGACCGGCTGTTGGGCACCGGCGGAGTGGGCGCGCACGCGTCCGAATTGGTCGCGCTCCGCTGACGTGTCACTCGACCGGGTGGCTCTCGCGCCGTCGGGTTACATGAGCGCTCGTGAGCGCAGATGATCGGGCGCGAACGAAGCTCACTCCAGAAAGGACGATGATGCTCAGCAGGAGCGCGCGGCGCGTCGGAGCCGGAGCGGTCGCGGTGGTCGCGGCGATGGCGCTCACGGCGGTTCCGGCCGGGGCGACGCCGCTTGGCCAGACCTCGCTCGGCGAGGTCGACGTGACCAAGTCCGGGCACGCCGTCACCGTGCCGCCCATCGCGCCGTGTGACGTCACCGCGGACCAACAGAACTCCAGCAAGGGCACGCATGCCTACGGCGTGGCCACCTTCGGCGCCGGCACCACCACATGCACCAAGGACGCCGGGGCCAAGACCGCCAAGATGCAGGCCAGCGGCGACAGCTTCGACCTGACCGCGCTGGTGGCCTACGGCGGCCCGGAGATCAGGCTGTCGAGCTACTCGGCCAGCTGCGCGGCCACGGCCACCAGCACGACCGCGAACTACGAGTTCCACGGTCTGCAGGGGGTCACGCCGCCGAAGCCGATCCCCGTCAACTACACCACCACGGTCGGCCCGGCCGACCACCCGCAGGCCCGGCTCACCTTCAACGAGGTGATCCAGGCCGACCCCAACGACGGCAGCGTGACCATCAACATGCTGCGCATCGAGCTGTTCCCGGACGGCGACGGCCCGATGAGCGGCGAGGTCATCGTGGGCCACGCCGCCTGCTCGCCCGTGTCGTGACGGACCCCCGAGGGCTCAGCCGACCCTCGGGGATCCCACGAGCGTGACGCCCGCCGAGCGCAGGTCCGACAGCGCCCGGTCGGTGGTCTCCGCCGCCACACCGGCCGTCAGGTCGAGCAGCACTGTGGTGGCGAAACCCGCCTTGCTGGCGTCCAGCGCGGTCGCCCGCACGCAGTGATCGGTGGCGATGCCGACCACGTCGACCCGGTCGACGTTGTTGTCCCGCAACCACTCCGCCAGCGAGCGGCCGCCGGGCCCGGTGCCCTCGAAGCCGGAGTAGGCCGCCGCGTGCGCGCCCTTGGAGAACACCGCCTGCACACCGGCCACGTCCAGCTCCGGGTGGAACGACGCGCCCGGCGTGCCGGCCACGCAGTGCACCGGCCAGGTCTGCACGAAGTCGGGCGTGGAGCTGAAGTGCGCGCCCGGATCCTGGTGGTAGTCCCGGGTGGCCACCACATGGTCGTACCCGCCCGACGCGATGTGCCGGGACACCTCGGCCGCCACGGCCGCGCCGCCCGCCACCGGCAGCGAGCCGCCCTCGCAGAAGTCGTTCTGCACGTCCACCACGATCAAAGCGGTCGTCATCGCAGCCTCACAGGAAGGTCGTCGGGATCGCCGGCTCGCCGTGCGAGAGCTTCAGGCCCTCCCACGGCACGCTGATCAGGGCCTGCCGCAGCCGTTCGCGGCTCTGCTCGATGGTCGGCAGGTCGGGCACGGGCTGTCCAGCCCGCAGCAGGGGGATCTGGAGCTCGCGGTCGTGCTCCCGCGGCTCGGGCCGGTGGCCTTCGGTGTACACGACCTCCTCGACGGCCGTGCCCGTCTCGCGGTAGCGGCGCAGCGCGCCCTTGCGGCCGCCGCGCGACTCCTTGTGCGAGCTGCGCTTGGCCACCGGCTTGCCGGCCACCTCCACCAGCTTGTAGACCATGCCCGCGGTCGGCGCGCCCGAGCCGGTCACCAGCGAGGTGCCGACGCCGTAGGCGTCCACCGGCTCCGCCCGCAGCGCCGCGATGGCGTACTCGTCGAGGTCGCCGGAAACCACGATCTTCGTGTTGCGGGCGCCCAGGGAGTCCAGCTGCTCGCGGGCCTGCCGGGCCAGCGGGCCGACGTCGCCGGAGTCGATGCGGATCGCGCCCAGCTCCGGGCCCGCCACCTCCACCGCGGTCTGGATGCCCTGGGTGATGTCGTACGTGTCGACCAGCAGCGTCGTGCTCGCGCCCAGCTGCTCCACCTGGGCCCGGAACGCCTCCGCCTCGGTGTCGTGCAGCAGCGTGAAGGCGTGGGCCGAGGTGCCGGCGGTCGGGATGCCGAAGCGGCGGCCCGCCTCCAGGTTCGAGGTCGCCGTGAAGCCGGCCAGGTAGGAGACGCGGGCCGAGGCCACCGCCGCCTCCTCGTGCGTGCGCCGGGAGCCCATCTCGATCATGCGGCGGCCGTTGGCCGCGGTGACCATGCGGGCCGCGGCCGAGGCGATCGCGCTGTCGTGGTTGAGGATCGACAGCGCCAGCGTCTCCAGCACCACGCCGGTCGCGAACGGCGCGCGGACGGTCAGGATCGGCGAGCCCGGGAAGTACAGCTCGCCCTCCGGGTAGCCGTCCACGTCCCCGGTGAACTCGTAGTCCGCCAGCCACGACAGGGTCCGGTCGTCCACCACGTCGGCCGCCGCGAGCTGGTCGAGCTCCGCCCGGTCGAACCGGAACCGGGTGATCGCGTCCAGCAGCCGGGCGGTGCCGCCGACCACGCCGTAGCGGCGGCCGTCGGGCAGCCGGCGGGCGAACACCTCGAACACGCACGGGCGGTCGGCGGTGTCGTCCACCAGCGCGCTGGACAGCATCGTCAGCTCGTAGTGGTCGGTGAGCAGCGCGGTGCTCGAACTGGTCATAGCTGATCAGCCTAACGGGGAACGGCATGACACCATTGGCGGTATGACCACGCCCGTCGAGCAGCACAAGCCGGAGGTGGAGCAGGTCGGTAGCGAGGACCATCCCTGGATGACCGTGGTGTGGAACGATCCGGTCAACCTGATGTCCTACGTCACCTACGTGCTTCAGAAGATCTTCGGTTACAGCCGGGAGAAGGCCACCAGGCTGATGCTCGACGTGCATCACAAGGGTCGCGCGATCGTGTCCTCGGGTACCAAGGAGAAGGTGGAGACGGACGTGGCCAAACTGCACGCCGCCGGCCTGTGGGCGACCATGCAGCAGGACTCGTAGTGCGGGGTTGGCGTCGGCGCGGCGAGCAGCTCGTCGCCGAGGTGGACCGGCAGGAGGCGGCCATCCTGCGTGGGCTGGTGGGCCAGGTGCTGGACATGCTGGCGGCCCGGGAGCAGGACGCGCCCGAGGACGAGCTGGCCGAGCTGACCGGGATCAAGGTGGGGCCCTCGACGGCCCCCGACGACCCGATCCTGTCCCGGCTGCTGCCGGACTTCCACCGGTTGGACGATGACAAGCCGACCAAGGAGGACCTGGACTCGGCGGCCGCGTTGCGCAGCCTGCACGAGCCGGAGCTGCTGGCGGCCAAGACCGGCGTGGCGGAGATCGTGATGGACACCTGCCCGCCCGACGGCGGCCAGATCCTGCTGTCCGTGGAGCAGGCCGAGGCGTGGCTGTCGGCGATCAACGACGTGCGGCTGGCCCTGGGCACGGCGTTGGACGTCACCGAGGACATGCCGGACGAGCTGCCCGAGGACGATCCCCGGTCCTCGCATCTGGGCGTCTACCACTGGCTGACCTGGGTGCAGGAGAGCCTGGTCAACGCGGTGTCGTCGTGATCACCGACGTGCCGGGCGTGCTGGTCGGCCAGTATCAGCGGCTGGGCGACGGCTGGGCCACCGGCACGACCGTGGTGCTGACCCCGGGCGGCGCGGTGGCCGGTGTGGACCAGCGCGGCGGCGCTCCCGGCACGCGGGAGACCGATGTGCTGGAGCCTTCCCGCCTGGTGCAGGAGATCCACGGCGTGTGTCTGACCGGCGGCAGCGCCTACGGCCTGGCCGCCGCCGATGGCGTGATGCGGTGGCTGGCCGAGCGCAACCACGGCGTCAGCGTGGGGGAGTTGCCGCACGAGGTGGTGCCGGTCGTGCCGTCGGCCGTGCTGTTCGACCTCAAGCTGAGCGACTGGGGCAACCGCCCGGACGCCTCGTTCGGGTACGCGGCGTGCGAGGCGGCGTCCGACGGGCCGGTGGAGCAGGGCTGCGTCGGCGCCGGAACCGGCGCCCGGTGCGGGTCCTTGAAGGGCGGGATCGGCACCGCCAGCATGGTCGTCGACGGGCTCACCATCGGCGCCATCGCCGCCGTGAATGCCATGGGGGAGGCCGTGAATCCCACCGGCCTGCCCTGGGCGGTCGATCACGAGGTGGACGGCGAGTTCGGCCTTTCCGTTCCCGGATCGCCGGCCGTGGAACTGCGACCCAAGCGTTCCGCGTTGAACACCACGATCGGTGTCGTCGCCGTCGACGCCGTGCTGACCAAGGCCGAGTGCCAGCGGATCGCCGCCGTCGCCCACGACGGCCTCGCCCGCGCCATCCGGCCCGCGCACGCGATGTACGACGGCGACACCATCTTCGCGCTGGCCACCGGCCGGCAGGAGCTGTCGGGGGTGCGGGGCATGGCGCTGGACCGGGTGTGCGAGGCCGGCGCGCAGGTGTTCGCCCGGGCCATCGTGCACGGGATTCTCGCGGCCACCACCGTCGGCTCCGTTCCGGCGTACCGTGACGCCTGGCCGGAGGCGTTGGGGGGAAGATGAGCGTGTACCGCGTTGTCGTGCTCGACGACAGCCTGAACACGATGACGCTGGTCACGGACGTGATCAACCGGGCCTGCGGCGTCCCGCTGCCCGAGGCCGTGACGATGACCAGGCAGATCCACGCCGAGGGGCGGGCCATCGTGAGGCTGACCCCGACCCGCGAGGCCGCCGAGCAGATGGCCGCCCAGGTGCTGGGCTTCGGGCTGCGGGTGAAGGTCGAGGCCAACCGGTGACCGAGCCCTCCGAGTTCGACGTGGTCGTCGGCGAGAACCAGGTGCTGATCAAGCTCGGCGAGGACGTCGTTCCCGTGCTGCGCAGCGGCATCGGCGCGCTCGCCGCGTACATCGACCACGCCCAGCCCAAGCGCGGCCTGCTCGAACGGCGGCGGTTCGAGCGCACCCAGCGGGCCCTGCTGTCCCGGCTGTTCCCGTCGGTCTCCGACTACGCGCCGCTGGCCGAGGAGTTCGACGTCCGCTGGGGCGAGCACCTGCGCACCGGGCTCTTCGCCGCCTGCCACCGGGTGCTGGCCTCGATCACCGAAGACGGCACAGCTACCTACCCGCTGGACGCCGTCGACGACTGGATCCGTGTGCTCGGCCAGACCCGCATGCTGTGGACGCACCGCTCCAGCGCCGGCGACGTCGAGTCCGAGGACCACCGGCTGCGCACCGCCGGCGTGTACACGTGGATGCAGCAGCAGGTGATCGTGGCCGTGCGGCCGGAGCTGGCGGAGGTGGCGTGGACATGACGGCGTTCCGGGTTGTCGCCTACAACGACCTGCACAGCGAGGACGCGGTCGTCGCCGACGTGCTGAACCGGGTGTGCGGGCTGCCGCTCGCCGACGCGGTGGCGCTGACCAGGCAGATCAACGTGGCGGGGCAGGCGACGGTGGGGCTGGCGCAGACGCGGGCCGACGCCGAGGTGATCGCGGCGCGGATGATCGGCTTCGGGCTGCGGCCGGTGATCGAGAGGAACACGCCATGAGCTGGTCGCACGGCTTCGACGTGGTCGTCGGCGAGAGCCAGGTGCTGCTCAACCTGACCGAGCACACGGTGTCGGCGCTGCGTGAGGGCATCGGCACGCTGGCCCGGTACCTGGACGACGGGCCGCAGCAGAGCGGCGGCTTCAAGGACCGCCTCATGTTCAAGCGGGAGCGGCTGGAGCTGCTGGACCGGTTGCTGCCGCGCGTGTCCGACTACTCGCCGATGGCGCAGGAGTTCATCGACCGCCGGGGCAACGACCTGCTGGTGGAGCTGTTGGAGGCGGCGCGGCGGGTGCTGGCGTCGATCCCGGACAGCGGCCCCGTGCGCTACCAGCTGGCCGGCGTGGACGACTGGATCCGGGTGCTGGGCCAGGCCCGGCTGGTGTGGGTGCCGCGCGGCACCCCCGGTGACAGCCGGTCGGGCGACCCCCGGCTGCGCAACGCCGGGCTGTTCACCGAGTTGCAGGGGCAGCTGGTCACGGCGCTGCGGCCGGAGCTGGCCGCCCAGCTGACCGGCTGATTCCCACACCGCGGGACAACCCCGGCCACCTACTAGGATGGTGGCGTGCTGGTGATCCGCCGTGACCTGGTCGAGGCCATCGTCGAACACGCCCGTCGGGACCATCCCGACGAGGCGTGCGGGGTGATCGCGGGCCCGTCCGCCGACCGGCCCGAGCGCTTCGTGCCGATGCTCAACGCCGCGCGCTCGCCCACCTTCTACGAGTTCGAGTCGGGCGACCTGCTGCGGCTGTACCGGGAGATGGACGCCAAGGACGAGGTGCCGGCGGTGGTCTACCACTCGCACACCGCGACCGAGGCGTACCCCTCGCGGACCGACGTGTCCTACGCCGGCGAGCCGGAGGCGCACTACGTGCTGGTGTCGACCCGGGAGCCGGACACGCACGAGTTCCGCTCCTACCGGATCGTCGACGGCGAGATCACCGAGGAGCCGGTGACGGTCGTCGAGTCCTACGAGTCCTCGCCCGGGGAATAACCGGCCCCCGGCGGGCGTCGCACGAAGAAGTCCAGGCCGATAGCGGAGGTAACACAGCACATGGCCATCACCGTCTCGATCCCGACGATCCTGCGCACGCACACCGGCGGTGAGAAGTCCGTCGAGGCCGCCGGGGCCACCATCGCCGAGGTGATCGACAACCTGGAGTCCAACCACGGCGGCCTGAAGTCCCGCCTGGTCAAGGACGGCGTGTTGCACCGCTTCGTCAACATCTACGTCAACGACGAGGACGTCCGCTTCGCCGGCGGCCTCGAGGCCAAGGTCGCCGACGGTGACAACGTGACCATCCTGCCGGCCGTGGCCGGCGGCAGTCGCTGACCACGTCGTGGCGCGGTACGACTCGCTGCTCGACGCGCTCGGGGACACGCCGCTGATCGGGCTGCCCCGGCTGTCGCCGTCGGAGACGGTGCGGCTGTGGGCCAAGCTCGAGGACCGCAACCCGACCGGCTCGATCAAGGACCGGCCCGCGCTGGCCATGATCGAGGCGGCCGAGCGGGACGGCACCCTGACGCCGGGCTGCACCATTCTCGAGCCCACCTCCGGCAACACCGGCATCTCGCTGGCCATGGCGGCCAAGCTCAAGGGCTACGGCCTGGTCTGCGTGATGCCCGAGAACACCTCCACCGAGCGCAAGCAGCTGCTGCAGGCCTACGGCGCCCGGATCGTGTTCTCGCCCGCCGCCGGCGGCTCCAACCAGGCCGTGGCCATGGCCAAGGAGCTGGCCAAGCAGAACGCCGACTGGGTCATGCTCTACCAGTACGGCAACCCCGCCAACGCGCGGGCGCACTACGAGGGCACCGGTCCGGAGATCCTGCGTGACCTGCCGTCGGTCACGCACTTCGTCGCCGGCCTCGGCACCACCGGCACCCTGGTCGGGGCCGGGCGGTTCCTGCGTGAGCACAAGCCCGACATCCAGATCATCGCCGCCGAGCCCCGGTACGGCGAGCTGGTCTACGGCCTGCGCAACCTCGACGAGGGCTTCGTGCCCGAGCTGTACGACCCCGAGGTGCTCACCGGCCGCTACTCCGTCGGCTCCTACGACGCGCTGCGCCGCACCCGGCAGCTGCTGGAGACCGAGGGCATCTTCGCCGGCATCTCCACCGGCGCCATCCTGCACGCCGCCCTCGGCGCCGCCGAGAAGGCCGCCGCCGCCGGCAGGACCGCCGACGTCGTCTTCGTCGTCGCCGACGCCGGTTGGAAGTACCTGTCCACCGGCGCCTACTCCGGCACCCTCGACGAGGCCGCCCAGCGCATGGACGGCCACCTCTGGGCCTGAGGCTTTTTTTCTCTACGTGAGTGGCTCATTTCGCCTTCTGGGCCACCTGAGCCACTCACGTGGGCGGCAATGCGAAATGAGCCACTCACGTAGAGCGGTGAGTCACGGCGCCGACCACGACGTGGCGCACCTAGCCGTTACTCATCGTCCTGCGTAGTCACGGGACGAGACTATGAGACCGTCGCGGACGCGCAGAACGAATATCGCCGGCATGGTGATGTCCTTGCCGCCCAAGGAACCCCGGTAGGTGAACTCGCCGATGACGACCTCGGGATCGGTGGTCTCGTGGACCACGACGTCCTCGGCCCGGAAGTCGACGTCCATCTCGGCGGCGCGGGCGAAGTGCTCGCGGATGGCGTCGCGGCCGGCAAGGCGGGCGGTCGCCGGGTCGGTGCTGAACGGATGCACGACAACGGCGTCCTCGGCGTACAACGACGGCAGCTCGTCCCACTTGCGGCCGACGACGCCGTCGACCAGCTGCCGGAACACCTCTGCGGGTGCGGTCATCTGCACTACCCCCTAAACGGAACGGTCACTCCGCATCCAACGCTAGCGTGAACGGGCGCCAGGTGCCAGGGGGTTTCGCCTCGGCGAGGGCGAAGGAGCGGAAGGCATCGGCGGCCGCCGGCATGAAGCGGTCGCACCAGGCGAGCCCGATCATGCGAAAACATGGCGGATCGGAGACGGGCAGCTCGACGACATCGGGCAGCGGCGCGGGCCCCGGCCCCATCAACCCGACCCCGCACCCGGCGCCGATCAATCCCCGCAGGGTCGCGCCGTCCTCGCCCTCGCACGAGATCTGCGGCGCGAAACCGGCCTCCCGGCACAGCCGCTCGGTCGTCGGCCGCATTCCGAAGCCCCGGGAGAAGATCACGAACGGCTCGTCGTGCACCTCGGCCAACTCCACCGACGACCGCCCGGCCAACCGGTGATAGGCCGGCACGACGAGCACCAGGGGCTCGCGCAGCAACGGTTGCCAGATGATTCCCGGCGACCCCGGCGTCGAGATCAGCAGCAGGTCGACGACACCGTCCAGCAGGTACTGCTCGATCCGCTCGGTACCGCCCTGTCGCAGTCGGAACTGCACGTTGGGCCGCCGGGGCCGGTACCCGCTGAGCAGCGTCGGCACGACGAGCGGTCCCATGGTGTTCAGGAACGCCAGGTTCACGGTCCCGCGATCGGGATCGGCCAGCTCGCCGATGGACCGCCGGGCGCCGTCGACCGCGGTGACGGCCCGGCGGGCCCCCTCCAGCAGCGCCTGCCCGTTGGCGTTGAGGCGCAGCACCCGCCCGACCCGGTCGAACAACGGGGCCCCGACCTCCCGTTCCAGCCGGCCGAGGCCCCGGGACAGCGCCGGCTGCGACAGGTGCAGCGTCTCGGCCGCCTCGGTCACCGTCCGGCTCTCCGCGACCCTGATGAACCATCGCAGCTCGTCCATGTCCACGGATCGATGTCTAGCACGCATCGTTTCGATGGGGAATGTTCATTGGACGCATCAATGCCGCCGGGGCGACCCTCAGGTAGTGACACCACTCGCGCTCGGTCTCGTCGCCGCGACCGGCCTGATCGTCGGCATGCTCAACGCCGTGGCCGGCGCGGGAGCCCTGCTCACCTTCCCGCTGATGGTCGCGCTCGGCCTGAGCCCGCTGTCGGCCAACGTGACCAACTGCGTCGGCGTCGTGCCGGGCTCGATGGCCGCGATCGTCGGCTTCCGCAAGGAACTGCGCGGCCAGGGACCCACCCTGCGCAAGCTGGTGCCGCCGGCGGCGATCGGGTCCGTCGTCGGCGCGGTGTTGCTGTTCACGTTGCCCAGCAAGGTCTTCGACTACGCGGCCCCCGGCCTGCTGGCGCTAGGCGCAGTGCTGGTGCTCACGCAACCGTTGCTGGCCAAGCGATTGCGCGCCCGTGCGCCGCACCGCAACAACAAAGGCCTGATCGCCGGCATGTTCGCCAACGGCGCGTACGGCGGCTACTTCGGCGCCGGCGTCGGCATCATCTTCGCCGCGCTGCTGGGGCTCATGGTCACCGACGACGCACACAAGATGAACGCCATCAAGAACGTGCTCCAGACCGCGGCCAACGGCGTGGCCGGCGTGATTTTCGCCTTCACCGCCCCGGTGAACTGGCCGGCGGCGATCGTGCTGGCCGCGACCACGGCGATCGGCGGCCCGCTCGGGGCCCGGATTTCCCGCTACCTCCCGGCCACCGCCCTGCGCTCGGTGATCGGCGTCCTCGGCCTGGTCACCGCGTCCACGCTGCTGCTGCGGACCTTCTGACCGGCGCTACCATCGGCTCATGGGGGATAAGCGGATCAAGGTCTCGGTGTTGGATGTCGCCCCGGTCTGGCGCGGTGGCTCCGCCAGCGGCGCACTGCGAGCGTCCCTCGACCTGGCCAAGCGGGTCGAGGCGCTCGGGTATCACCGGTACTGGACGGCCGAACACCACAACCTGCCGTGCCTGGCCGCCACGGCGCCCGCGGTGATGGCGGCGCAGCTGGCCAACGCGACGAGCACCATGCGGATCGGCTCCGGCGGCGTGCTGCTGCCCAACCACGCGCCGCTGGTGGTGGCCGAGCAGTTCGGCGTGCTGTCCGCGTTCCATCCGGGACGGATCGACCTCGGCGTCGGCCGCGCCCCCGGCGGTGACGCGCGCGTCGCCACGGCATTGCGGCGCGCGGGCGACTCGGGCGAGGACGAGTTCGCCGCGCAACTGGCCGAGCTGGCCGGGTACTTCGGGAGCGGCGGCCCCATTTCGGCCGGCGCCGCCGCCGAGCACCGGCCGCCGATCTGGCTGCTGGGTTCGAGTCCGTCCAGCGCGAAGACGGCCGCCCGCCTCGGGCTCCGGTACGCGTACGCCCACCAGATCAAGCCGGCGACCACCGAGGAGTCGCTGCGCGCCTACCGCGACGGGTTCCAGCCCTCCGCCGACCTCGCCGAGCCGTACGCGATGGTGGGCGCGGCGGTCACCGTGGCCGAATCGGACGCGGAGGCCGACCGGATCATGCGTCCCTACCTGCTGTCGCGGCTGTCGATGCGCGCCGGGACCGGGTTCGACGCCTTTCCCAGCCAGCAAGAAGCCGACGCCTACTCCTTCTCGTCGGAGGAGCGCGAGCACGTGCGGGGCTTCGCCGACGCACAGCTGGTCGGCGGCCCCGATACGGTCCGGCAGAAGGCGACCGCGCTGCTCGCCGCGACGGGCGCCGACGAGCTGATGGCGCTCACCCTCGTGCCGGACCCCGAGGACCGGGTCAACTCCTACCGTCTGCTCGCCGAGATCGTGCCCTAGCCGGCGAACACGGTGGACGGCAGTCCGACGCCGAAACCGGGCAGCACCAACAGAGATCCGGCCAGCTCCTCCGGCTCCTGGAGCCCTTCGCGAGCAGTCGTCACGTACAGGTCGGTGAAGTCGTGGCCGCCGAAGGCGCACGCGGTCGGCTGCGAGACCGGCATCGGCACCTCACGGTCCAGCTTGCCCTCCGGCGTGTAGCGCCGGATCGCGTTCCCGCCCCACAGCGCCACCCACAGGCAGCCGTCGGCGTCCACACACATGCCGTCGGGGGAGCCCGGCGTGCCCTCGACCGTACACAGTGGACGGCGATCGGTGGCGGAACCCGTTGCCAGGTCGTAGTCGAAGACGTCGACGCGACTGGTCGGGGTGTCGATGTAGTACATCAGCGTGCTGTCCGGGCTCCACGCGATCCCGTTGCTGATGGTCACGTCGTCGAGCAGCACCTTGGCCGCGCCGTCCGGTTCCACCCGCGCCAGCCAACCGCCGCCCTCGGCCGCGTCGTAGCGCATGGTGCCCGCCCACAGCCGCCCGGCGGCGTCCACCGCCGCGTCGTTGCCGCGCACGCCTTCGCGTTCCCAGTACACCAGCCACCGCTGCCCGCCGTCGGCGTCCAGCAACGCCACGCCGTCCTTCAGGTTCGCGACCAGCCCGCCCGCCGCCCGCGGCTTGGCCGCCCCCACATGCTGCGGCGTCGGCAGCACGTCGTCCCTGCCCCGCCCCGGGTCGTACCGATGCACCGCGCTACCCAGGATGTCCACCCACAGCAGCGTCGACGTCGACGTGTCCCACGTGGGGCCCTCGCCGAGCGTCGCGTCGCCGCGCACCGCCACCTCGAACACTAACTCCACCTTAAGGGTTGTTCCTGATGCCCTGGACCGCTGACCGGTCTTACGCTCGGTTACGTGGCTACCCTTCCCGCACCGTCGGCGCCTGGCAAGCCCGTCAACCGGGTTCTGCCGCCGAGACCGCTGCAAGCGGCCGTGGTGATCGGCGCGTTCACCGCGCTGCTGTACGTGCTGGAGTTCGTCAACCTGGCGTTCTTCCGGGGCACGCTCAGTGACTACGGCATCGTGTCGCACCGGGTGACCGGCCTGCTCGGCGTGATCTGGGCGCCGCTGCTGCACGTGGGCTGGCAGCACCTGGTCTCCAACACCCTGCCGGTGGTGCTGTTCGGCTTCCTGGCCATGGCGGTGGGGATCAGGCAGTGGGCCGCGGTCACGGTGACGATCTGGCTGATCAGCGGGCTGGGTGTGTGGCTGACGGAGGACACGGGCGTGTCCACGGTGGGGGCGTCGGGCATCGCGTTCGGCTGGCTGATGTTCCTGTTGGTGCGCGGGCTGTTCAACCGCAGCGTCAAGCAGTTGGCGGTGGCCGTGGTGCTGTTCTTCTACTGGGGCAGCGCCCTGTGGGGCCTGCTGCCCAACGTGAATCCGGAGATCTCATGGCAGGCCCACGCCTTCGGCGCGCTGGGCGGACTGCTGGCCGCCTGGCTGGTCGCGATGGCCAACCGACCGGCCCGCACCGCCGGTAGTCTCGCAGCGTGAGCCTCGCCGCCGACGCACCGATCGGGATCTTCGACTCCGGAGTGGGCGGCCTCACCGTCGCCCGCGCGATCATGGACCAGCTGCCCGGCGAACGCGTCCGGTACCTGGGCGACACCGCGAACTGCCCGTACGGCCCGCTGCCCATCGCCGAGGCCCGGCGGCACGCCCTCGCGGCGTTCGACCAGCTGGTGGCCAGCGGCGTGAAGATGCTGGTCATCGCCTGCAACACGGCGTCGGCCGCCTGCCTGCGGGACGCCCGCGAGCGCTACGACATCCCGGTGGTCGAGGTGGTCCTGCCGGCGGTGCGCCGGGCCGTGGCCACCAGCCGCTCCGGCCGCATCGGCCTGATCGGCACGCAGGGCACCGTCCAGTCCCGCGCCTACGACGACGCCTTCGCCGCCGCCCCGCAGGTCACGCTGACCAGCGCGGCCTGCCCGCGGTTCGTGGACTTCGTGGAGCGCGGCATCACCTCCGGCCGGCAGGTCCTCGGCCTGACCGAGATGTACCTGGAGCCGCTGCACCGCGCCGACGTGGACACGCTGATCCTCGGCTGCACCCACTATCCCCTGCTCACGGGCGTGATCCAGATCGTGATGGGCGAGCAGGTGACCCTGGTGTCCAGCGCCGAGGAGACGGCCAAGGACGTCGTCCGGGTGCTGACCGAGCGCGACCTGTTCCGGGAGTCCGCCGAGGAGTACCCGGAACACGAGTTCCTGGCCACCGGCCCGGCCGAGCCGTTCCGGCGATTGGCCCGCCGGTTCCTCGGTCCGCAGGTAGGAGCGGTCGGGGCCGTCATGTCACCCTCTACGCCGTGAAGCTGACCATCATCGGGTGCTCGGGCAGCGTGCCAGGGCCGGCCGCGCCCGCCCCGTGCTACCTGGTCGAGGCGGACGGCTTCCGGCTGGTGCTGGACCTGGGCAACGGCGCCCTGGCCGAGTTGCAGGCCCGGATCAGCACGTTCGACGTCGACGCGCTGGCCTTCTCTCACCTGCACCCCGACCACTGCGCGGACTTCAGCGCGCTGGCGGTGCTGCGCCGCTACCACCCGGACCCGCCGTACGCGCCCGAGCAGCGGCGGTTGCCGGTGCACGGCCCGTCCGACACGGCCCGGCGGTTCGCCGCCCAGTACGCGCCGAACGATGGCGAGCGGCTCGTCACCGACTTCTCCGACGTGTTCGACTTCCACCCGCTGACCGGCGAGACCGTGCAGATCGGGCCGCTCAAGGTGACCTCGGCCCGTGTCATGCACCCGTGCGAGGCCTACGGCTTCCGGATCGAGCACGACGGCCGGTCGCTGGTCTACTCCGGCGACACCGCGGCCTGCCCCGCGTTGGACAGCCTGTCGGCCGGCGTGGACCTGCTGCTGGCCGAGGCCACCTGGACCGACCTGCCGACCCGCCCCGCGGACATGCACATGTCCGGCCGGCAGGCGGGTCAGACCGCGTGCCGAGCCGGAGTGGGCAGGCTCATGCTCACCCATGTCGCGCCCTGGACCGACGCCCAGGTCGTGCTGGCCGAGGCGCGGGGCGAGTTCGTCGGCGAGGTGCTGCTCGCCGAGCAGGGCCGGTCCTACGAGGTCTGACCCGTGAGGGAGCTAGGTCAGCCGCCCACTCCCTTCCACACCGCCGAGGCGCCGCTGTCGCCGATCAGGTAGATCTCGTACGACACGGCGACGGCGCTGGCGATCACCGCGATCGCGACGATGACCGTGATCACGCCCCAGAACCGGGACGACGACTGGCCACCCTCCTCGACCAGGCCGGGGGTGGCGGCGGGCTCCTCGTCGAGCTCCTCCAGGCTGTGCACGCCCGGGGCGACCGGCTGCTGGCGCGGGGCCGCCGAGGTCACTCGGGCCCGGACGCCGCCGGTGGCCCGCTCGCGGTCGGCGATGCGGCCCACGACCAGCAGCAGGAGCAGCATCACGCCGAAGGCGATGGCGTAGGGCAGCAGGGCGTTGCCGAGGTCCCGGTGGTGGGCCAGCCCGGGCGGGGAGCCCTTGATGGTGTCGTACAGCGCCTCGCCGGCCTGCTGGGTGATCGGCACGGCGCCGATGCCCAGCACGGCCAGCACGAGCACCGGCAGCCAGTAGCGCCGCCGCCACTTCGGGACCACGGCGATGATGATGCTGCCGACCGCGGCCAGGGGCAGCAGCACGACGACGGCATGCACCAGCAGCGGGTGAAGCGGCAGCCCGTTGATGGTGAACGAGTTGTCGGCAAGGGTCATGACAACCTCACGTTGGGAACGCGCAAGTGGTTCAAAACCGGGGGTCGATCGGGTGCCCGTAGGCTAGCCGCGTGGTTAGAGCAGACGGCCGAGGCGACGAGTCCCTCCGCGAGATCAAGATCACCCGTGGCTACCAGCAGTGGCCGGCGGGGTCCGTGCTGGTCGAGTTCGGCAGCACCCGGGTGCTGTGCGCGGCCAGCGTGACCGAGGGCGTGCCGCGCTGGCGGGCCGGGTCCGGGCTGGGCTGGGTCACCGCCGAGTACGCCATGCTGCCCTCGGCCACCCACACCCGGAGTGACCGGGAGTCGGTCAAGGGCAGGATCGGCGGCCGCACGCACGAGATCAGCCGGCTGATCGGGCGGGCCCTGCGGGCCTGCATCGACCTGTCCGCGCTGGGCGAGAACACCATCGTCATCGACTGTGACGTGATCCAGGCCGACGGCGGCACCCGCACCGCGGCCATCACCGGCGCGTACGTGGCGCTAGCCGACGCGATCACCTGGCTGGACGCGGCCGGCCGGCTGGCCGACCCCAAGCCGCTGTCCTGCTCGGTGTCGGCGGTCAGCGTCGGTGTGATCGACGGCCGGGTCCGGTTGGACCTGCCGTACGAGGAGGACTCCCGGGCCGAGGTCGACATGAACGTGGTGGCCACCGACGCCGGCACGCTGGTCGAGGTGCAGGGCACCGGCGAGGGCGCCACCTTCGCCCGCTCCACCCTGGACCAGATGCTGGACTTGGCGCTGGCCGGCTGCGCGGAGCTGACCCGCCTGCAGAACGAGGCGCTGGCGCTGCCCTACCCGGGCCAGCTGCCGGAGCCCTCGCCCAAGGGGCGGCGCAAGTCGTGACCAAGCTGCTGCTGGCCACCCGCAACGCCAAGAAGCTGGTGGAGCTGGACCGCATCATGGTCGCCGCGGAGGTCACCGGCGTCGAGGTCATCGGCCTCGACGCCGTGCCGGCGTTCCCCGAGGCCCCGGAGACCGCGCCCGACTTCGAGGGCAACGCCCTGGCCAAGGCTCGCGACGCCGTCGCCGCGACCGGTCTGCCGGCCGTGGCCGACGACTCCGGGCTGGCCGTCGACGCGTTGAACGGCATGCCTGGCGTGCTGTCCGCCCGCTGGTCCGGCCGGCACGGCGACGACCTGGCCAACCTGGAGCTCGTGCTGGCCCAGCTCGGCGACGTGCCGGACGAGCGCCGTGGCGCCGCCTTCGTCAGCGCCGCCGCCCTGGTGCTGCCGGGCGGGGCCGAGGTTGTCGTGCGGGGGGAGTGGCGGGGCACCCTGATCCGGGAATCCCGTGGCGCCAACGGTTTCGGGTACGACCCGATCTTCGTGCCGGAGGGCGAGACCCGCACCTCGGCGGAGCTGCCCCCGGCCGAGAAGGACGCCCTCTCCCACCGCGGCCGCGCCCTGCGCCTCCTCCTCCCCCACATCACCGCCGCCCTCACCTGAGCACCTTCTGCTGATGCAGCGAAGGACGCCTTACCCTCGTTCAACGCGGGTAAGGCGTCCTTCCCTGCATTGGTTTCAGCCCTGTTCCGGCGTGTAGGGCGGGGCCACGCCCCAACCCCAGTGCGGCACCGGCGCGTGCTTCACGGGCTCGGCGCCCGGCTGAGAATTGGCCAGCGCGATCCGCGTGCCCCATTCCAGGTAGCCGGTGAAGGCCGCCCGGAACTCCGGGTCGGCCGGCAGCCCGACCTCGTCGGCGGCGTCCTGGAGCAGGCTGATCCAGCGGCGGCGCTGGGATTCGGTGATCGCCTTACCCAGGTGCATGCCCAGCATCGTCGAATAGCCGCCGCGTTCCGCGGTGTAGGTCGCCGGCCCGCCGAACACCTCGCCCAGCCAGTGCGCCACCCGCCGGGGATGGTCCGACGACATGCCCCGGAACATCGGCTCCAGCAGGTCGTCCTTGAGGACCTCCCGGTAGAAGGCCTCGGTCAGCTCGGTCAGCGCCTTCTCGCCGCCGGCCCAGTCGTACAGCGTCGGCGGCCCGTCCTGCTCCGGATTGCCCATCTCCACCCCTTGTCGATCTCGCTCGGCGACGGTCGGTGGCTACCCTGGCCGTCAGCCGGCAGGGCCGACAAGTACGCACTTTCCGGTAGGCACCCAGGGGGCGAACATGGCGCAGCAGCGGTACCACTGTCCGGTCGAGCTCACCCTCGACGTCGTCGGCGGCCGCTGGCGGGTGCTGATCCTGGCCCGCCTCAAGCAGGGCCCGCTGCGCTACGGCCAACTCCGCCGGCTCATCCCGGACATCAGCGAGAAGATGCTCACGCAGCGCCTGCGTGAGCTGGAGTCGGACGGCCTCGTGCTGCGGGATGCCAGCCAGGAGCCCGAGTTGCGCACGGACTACCGGCTCAGCCCGGAGGGCGAGACCCTGGCCCCGGTGCTGCAAGGCCTGTACGACTGGGGTCTCGCCCGCGCCGAGCGCACCGGCGTCGACGTCTCCGGTGTCACGCCGTCTGGTGCGTGACCGACATCTGCACCACCAGCACGCCGGCCAGGATCAGCACCATGCCGCCGATCGTCAGTGCGGAGACGGGCTCGGAGAACAGCACGCGGTTGGCCACAACGACCAGGGCGATGCCGCCGCCGGCCCACACCGCGTAGGTGACCGGCATCGGCATGCCCATGCGGATCACCTGTGACTCCAGGTAGAAGGCGAGCGCGTAGCCGGCGATCAGGCCGAGCACGGGCAGCGCGTGGCTCAGGCCGTCGGACAGTTTCAACATGATCGTCGCGAACACCTCGGCGACGATGGCGAGGGCGAGCAGGATCCACATCAGCATTGCTGGTTCCAGGTTTCCGGCACGCGCCGACGGCCGGTCCGCCGGTGGCGGATCGGGGGCGCGCGAAAGGGTCCGCCGAAAGATCAGCGGTTACGGGAGTGGGGGGCCGTCAGCCCGTACTCAACCGCCCCGGGTCGGGAAGTGGACCCGCATGACGAATTTGGAGGGACGCTCAGGACCGCTTGGTGTGGAGGAACCACACACGGCGTATCACCCTCTGCGTTGAACCGGGGCGGCCATTCGCCAGCCCTCACGGTCGAGCTTACCCCAATCGGGGGTTCACAGGCCGGGCGCGAGCGCCGTGACCTCGTCGTTCACCGCCGCAGCGGCCGCCGCCCAGTCGGTGCCGACGGGGAACGAGGCGAGCACGACCACGACGAACCGCCAGCCGACGCCGACCAGGCCGCTGGTGTGCAACACCACATCGCGCGTGCTCTGCGACCAGCCCTGTTTCACCGCCCACGGCCGCGGCAGCCGGGACGGGATGCCGAAGTACTGGTCGAAGCCGTCCGATCCGTGCCGCGGCGCGGCGGCGAGCGCGTCCACGATCAGGTCGCGCCACGGCGACTCCAGCACGTGCCGGTAGATCGCCACCACGTCGGCGATGCCCAGCATCGTGTCGCCCCAGCGGCCCACGATCTCCGGCGGACGGGTCGCCGGCAGCGCCAGCCGTTCCACCGTGCGCACGACGATGTCCGGGCCGCCGTCGGCGTCCCACAGCTCGTTGGCCACGGTGTCGTCGCTGGCCGACAGCATCCGCCGCAGCGCGTCACGCAGCGGCGGCTCGTCGGGCCGCCGCCCCAGCACGTCCAGGGCGATCAGCAGCTTCACCAGCGAGGCGGACCGGAAGCTCAGCTCCGGCCCCTCCCAGCGCAGCGCACGGTCGGCGGACCGGTCGTATACCGCTACGGCCCGGCTCAGATGCCGAGGTCCTTGCGCAGCTTGGCGACGTGCCCGGTGGCCCGCACGTTGTACGAGGCCTTGGCGATCTTGCCGTCGGCGTCGACGACGAACGTCGAGCGGATCACGCCCATCACCGTGCGCCCGTAGTTCTGCTTCTCGCCGAAGACGGCCCAGCGCTGCATCACGGCCTTGTCGGCGTCCGAGAGCAGCGGGAAGGTCAGGCCCTCGGCGTCACGGAACTTGGCCAGCTTCTCCACCTTGTCCGGGGAGATGCCCAGCACGGCGAGACCGGCGTCGTTGAACTCGGCCAGGTTGTCCCGGAAGTCGCAGGCCTGCTTGGTGCAGCCCGGCGTCATGGCGGCCGGGTAGAAGTACACGACGACCTGGCGCCCGCGGTAGTCGGACAGCGAGACCTTGTTGCCCTCGCTGTCCAGGAGCGTGAAGTCCGGCGCCGTGTCGCCGACCGCCAGTCGCGTCTGCTCAGTCATGGCGCGAACGTAGCGTGCCCCACCGACAATCGGCCTAGGCGGTCCCCGCGAACGCCGTCGCCGGCACCGCGTCGACCACGTCCGGCTGCACCAGGATCCGCAGGTCGGTCGGCTGCTGCGGCACGGCGAAGGCCACCGTCAGCTGCACGGTCCGGCCCGGCGCGAGATCCTCCTGCGCGGCCACGTAGCCGCCGAGCCCCTGCGCGGGGTCCACGACCTCCTGCGCCAGCTGGCCGCCGACCGTCGCCTTCACGGCCAGCTGCGACGGCTTGTACGTGGTGGCCGTGCCGTTCTCCACCGTCAGCTCGAACACCGCCGCCCGCGCCGCCTGCGGGTACGCGGTGCTGCTCGGCTTGAGCGACCGGGGCTGCGAGATGGTGATCGCCAACCCGTTCGGCCAGGTCCGCCGGTCCCCGAACGCCGCGTCCACGGTCTTCGCGGCCTGGCTCACCGTCGGATTCGCACTGCTCTGCACGGCCGACAGCTGGGGACCGCCCGCCGTGCCGCACCCGGCCAGCAGCGCCGCGAGGCATGCCGCCCCGATCAGCCTGACGATCCGCACTTGTCACTCCCCTCAGCAAACCCCTCCACCTTGGCCGCCATCCGGGTGTCCGGGCCAACCGGTTACGACAGTCGAGGCACACCTGGTGCCGGGACGTGGCCAAGCCGTAACCGATTGACGACGGAGTGTGGGCGGGCCCACAGGCTCTTGTCGAATTTCCCGAACCGGGAGCCGGTGTCCGATTGGTCCACAGTGGTGACGCGGGCCTCCCGGTAGGCGACCTGGGGGTACCCGGCGTCCTACAGTCGGGGGCGTGACTTCAGCCGATTCCACCGTCGCCGGCCGGCCGTTGCGCGCCGACGCCCGGCGCAACCGGGCCCGGGTGCTCGAGGTGGCGCAGCAGGTGTTCGCCGAGGAGGGCCTCGCGGTCCCGATCGACGAGATCGCGCGGCGGGCGGGGGTCGGCGTGGGCACCGTCTACCGGCACTTCCCGACCAAGGACGCGCTGTTCGTGGCGATCATCCAGGAGCGGCTGCGGGCGGTCGGGGAGGTGGCCAGGAAGCTGGCCGAGGGGCCGGCGGCAGGCCGGGCGTTCTTCGGTTTCTTCGAGCACATGGTCCGCGACGCCAGCCTGAACAAGGCGCTGTTCGACGCGCTGGCGGCCGGCGGCGGCCTCAACCAGGAGCTGACGGCGGAGGCGCGGCAGGTGATGATGACCGGCCTCGGCGACCTGCTGGCCAAGGCCCAGGAGGCCGGCGAGGTGCGGCCGGATCTGACGGCCGCCGACGTGAAGACGCTCATGGTGGGCTGCCTGACCATGGCCCGGCAGGGCACCGCCGACCCGGGCCTGATGGTCGGCGTGGTGTGCGCCGGGATGCGGCCGGTCAGTCCAGTCCGGACACCCGAAGCGTGATGTTGAGGCGGCCGGCGGTCAGCCCGGTCGCCGGATCTCCGGTCCCTGGCAGGGTTTTCATCACGCCGTGATACGCGAAGCGGGACGGCCCACCGAAGACGAACAGGTCGCCGGACCGCAGTTCGACGTCGGTCCACGGCCGGTTGCGGTGCTCGGTGTTGCCGAAGCGGAACACGCAGCTGTCGCCGACGCTCAGCGACACGACCGGCGCCTCGCTCCGCTCGTCCTTGTCCTGGTGCATGCCCATCTTCGCGTCCTGGTCGTAGAAGTTGACCAGGGCGACATCCGGCCGGTATCCGGGATCCCCGACCGCCCGCGCGCCCAGCTCCGCCAGCCAGTCCGGCAGCGGCTTCACGGGGGAGCCGTCCTCGGTGAAGCGGCTGTAGCGGTACGGCGTCCAGTGCCAACCCAGGCAGACCGTCTGCACGGACATCACGCCGCCGCTGGGCAGCGTCGTGTGGCGCATGCCGGCCGGGGGAGCGGCCCACTCCCGGCACGCGGCGACCACACGGCGCTGGTCGTCCAGGTTCAGCCAGTCCGGTGTGTGCACAGCGCCGGGTGCGACCTCCACCGGCGGCCGGCCGAACATCGAGTCTGCCTGCATGACGCCTCCGCCATCCGGCGGCAACCCCCTAACCGCAGCTCAGACCGCGAGGCGCAGCCCCGCCCCGGGGGCGTGGGGGTCGCCCACCACACCAAAAACCGGAGCGACCTGGTGAGCGCTCTCCGCGAGCACAGGTCGCCCATCGCGTAGGACCGGTCGGACTCGAACCGACACTGGCACGGACCTAAACCGTGTGCCTCTGCCAATTGGGCTACGGTCCCCTCGCCGTAAGCCTAGCGGGCGGCGTCCGGCGGGCCTGTCGAACCGGCCTTAACGTGGTCAACTACGGTGGTTCAGGCATGCACGGCGAGGAGGAACAGTGGCCCGCGATCCCGACACCATCCAGCGTGAGATCGAGCAGGCGCGTGACGCGCTGGCCGCCACCCTGGACGAGTTGGCCGTGAAGGCCAACCCGAAGCAGTACGTCGACCAGGGCAAGGCCGCGGTCCGCTCGCGGCTGTCCGATCCGCGGGTGAAGTACGCGTTGATCGGCGTCGGTGTGCTGGTCGGCGTTCTGGTGGTGCGCAAGCTCTTCCGCTGACGATCTGAGCGGACGCGAGACCCCCGCCGTGGCGGGGGTTTTCGTGTGTCAGGGTCTCAGCAGCGGCAGCAGCACCTGGTCGACCAGCCGGTCCACGAAGGTGTCGTCGAGTGGGTCGCCGGTGAGCATCAGCCGGTAGGTCAGCGCCGCGCCGGCCAGCTCGACCGCCATGCCGCGCGGGGCGTCCAGGCGGACCTCGCCACGGGCGGTGCCGCGGTCGATGATGCCGCGCAGCACATCCCGCTGTGCCACCAGGAACGTCTCCCGGAACGCCGTGGCCAGCTCGGGCTCGTGGGGGAGCTCACCGACCAGCGCCTGCGCCGCCTTGCCGGTCGGGCCGGACAGGAACGCGGCGAAGGCGCTGAGGAACTCCCGCAGGTCGCCGGTGAGCGACCCGGTGTCGGGCTCCGGGATCTCCTGGTGCACCAACTGGTTCACGGTGTCGATGACCAGGTCGAGCTTGGACTCCCAGCGCCGGTAGATGGTCGCCTTGCCGGCGCGGGCCTTGGCCGCCACGGCGTCCATGGTCAACGCCCGGTAGCCGACCTCGGCCATCACCTCGAGGGCGGCCCGGCGCAACGCCTCGTCGCGGGTGGCGTCCCTCGGCCGACCGCGGGCAGCCGCGTTTGCCTGCTCCGCGTACGACGTTGTGGCCAAGACCAGCCTCCCGATACTGCACCAGGTCGCCTTTCGGGGATCATCCTAGGTGCAATCAGCCGGTCGGGTGGCTCAGATCTCCGCGTCCTGCGCCTCTTCAGCCAACTCGGAGAGATCCATCTCCTGCGTGTTCTCCCCGACCTTGGGCGGGTCGCCCGCCGGCGTGTCGGCCGCCGGCGGCTCAGGCTGCGGCAGGGACGGCGTGCTCAGGCCGTGCCGGGCGTGCAGATAGGCGGTGGTGAAGGCGAAGGCGTCGCCCTCCAGCAGGTGCACGACGGTCGGCTTGCGCTCGGTGTCGGCGCCGGTCAGCTGCTCGACCATCTGGTCCGCGCGGTCCCGCGCGGCGATCAGGCCGGGCGCCTGCTCGGTCAGCACGGTGTCGTCGGACCGGACGTTGACCGTCCAGTCCTCGCCCTGCGGCTGATAGTTCACCAAGATCGGTGTCGCGCCCATCCTCGATCACCCTCCCCGTTCAACGCGGCCTCCCCGTTCAACGCGGCCTCCCCGGTCGACGGGGCCGCTCAGGTGAAACGCGGACCCGTCGGACGCATGACGACGTTACACCGATCGGGTGACCGCCAACCGTGTCTTACACCAAAGCGTGCCTACCTTGTCGCTGTTCATCGCCCGCTTGTTCGATCATCCGGGCGGCCACCCGGTCGATGGCCGCGTCCAGGTCGGCCCGGCCGTCGGGCCGCCAGTCGGCCAGCCGCTCCGCGATCCAGTCCCGCCAGGCGTGGGCCAGCCGCTCGAACTCGGCATGGCCGCGCTCGGTCAGCTCCAGCTCCTCGCCGCGGCGCTCCAGGTAGCCACTGAACTCCAGCGCGAAGAACGCCGGCTCGAACACCTTGCCCGGGATCCGGTGCCGCTCCGCGATGGCGGCGACGGTGGCCGGCCGGTGCAGCTTGTGCTGGAACTTGACGCGCATGAGGCACCAGACGCCGCCCTCGTCCAGGCTGGTGCCGGACCGGCCGAGGATCTCCGGCGCGGCCTGCCGGCGCTCCCGGTACAGCAGGGTGGCGATGGCCCGCTCCAGCTCGCGGTCGGAATCCCGGGCCTCCGGCATGGCGAAGCCCTCGCCCATCTCCGGCGCGCTGGCCCGTGACGTGTCGCGCAGCGGCATCTCCTTGAGGAAGAACGACACCAGCAGCGCCAGCACGCCGACCGGCACCGCGTACAGGAACACCGTGTGCAGCGAGTCGGAGTAGGCCTGCACGATCGGCGCCGACAGCACGTCCGGCAGGGCGTGCAGCAGCGACGGCACGGCCGTCACGTGCGGGTCGACACCCTGCGGCAGCGGATGCGCGGCCAGCGTCGACGTCAGGTTGGCGGTGAGCTGGCTGGAGTAGATCGAGCCGAAGATGGCCGCCCCGAACGAGCTGCCGATGGAGCGCAGGAACGTCACGCCCGAGGTGGCCACGCCCAGGTCGGCGTAGTCGACGGTGTTCTGCACGGCGATCGTCAGCACCTGCATGGCCAGGCCGATGCCGACGCCCAGCACCAGCATGTAGACCGAGGACAGCACGAGCCCGGTGCCCGGCGTGAGCAGCGACAGCAGGTACAGGCCGGCGCTGATGCCGAAGCTGCCGAGGATCGGGAAGATCTTGTACCGGCCGGTCTTGCTGACGATGTTGCCGGACACGATCGAGGCCACCAGCAGGCCGAGCACCATCGGCAGCAGCCGGATGCCGGACGAGGTGGCGGACGTGCCCTCCACGTACTGCATGTACGTCGGCAGGAACGACAGGGCGCCCAGCATGGCGAAGCCGACGATGAAGCTGAGGATGCCGGCCACCGTGAACACCGGGTTGCCGAACAGTCGCATGGGCAGCATCGGTTCCTTGGCCCGCAGCTCGACCAGGACGAACAGGGCCAGCAGCACGACCGAGCCGACCGACATCCAGATGATCTCCGGCGAGTTCCAGGCGTAGGTCGAGCCGCCCCAGCTGGTGACCAGTGTCAGCCCGGTGACGGCCAGGCCGATCAGCACGATGCCCATGTAGTCGACGACCGGCTTGAGGGCCGCCTTCACCGACGGCATGGCCATCGCCGCGACGATCAGCACCACCACGACCAGCGGGATGTTCACGTAGAACGCCCAGCGCCAGGACAGGTGGTCCACGAACAGGCCGCCCAGCATCGGGCCGACCACCGTCACCACGCCGAACACCGAGCCCAGCAGGCCCTGGTACTTGCCGCGGTCGCGCAGCGGGATGAAGTCGGCGATGAGCGCGGTGGCCGTCACCAGCAGCCCGCCGCCGCCGATGCCCTGCACGGCCCGCCAGATGATCAACCACGTCATGGAGTCGGCGAAGCCGCTGAAGAAGGAGCCGACGCCGAAGATCACCACCGACAGCTGGAACATCAGCTTGCGGCCGAACAGGTCGCCGAACTTGCCGACGACCACCGTCATGATCGTCTCGGCCAGCAGGTAGGCCGTGACCACCCAGGACAGGTGGCCGGCCCCGCCGAGGTCGCCGACGATCGTGGGCAGCGCCGTGCCCACGATGGTCTGGTCCAGCGCCGCCAGCAGCACGCCGAGCAGCACCACACCGAAGATCGCGTTCGTCCGGCCGCGGCTCACGCTCGCGGTGTCCGGCTCGACTGCGGTGGTGGCAGCCATGTCGCCCCCCTCGTCCCGGTCGGTTCCGACTTCACCGCACTGGGCCGTCCGCCGCAGCGGACGTCACCCGGAGAGGTGATCTCCCGGGTTCGAGCGTACAGAACAGTTCTGTTCTATTGGCTGTGATCCCGCTGACCCAGCAGCGGCGCGAGCAGGCCGTCCACGATCCGGTCGACCAGGGCGTCGTTCAGGGGCTGGTCCCGGAACAGCAGGGTCGTGATGGCCAGCGACATCGGCAGCTCGCCCAGCAGCTCCAGGTCCACGCCGGGCGGCAGCTCGTCGCGAGCCTTGGCGGCGTCCAACACCACGGACATCGGGCTGATGCCGCCCTGACCGAGCTGCTCGCCCATCAGCCGGGCCAGCTCGGGGTCCCGGCGGCTGCCCTCCAGCAGGGCGAGCAGCAGGCCGCGCCGGTCGCCCGGCGCCTCGGTGCGCAGCCACCGCTTGGCCAGCTCCCGCACGTCGCCCAGGTACGACCCGGTGTCCGGGGCCTGCACCTCGACCCGATTGGCGTCCATCGCCGCCACGATCAGGTGCGCCTTGGACGGCCAGCGCTGGTAGAGGCTGCCCTTGCTGACGTGCGCCCGCTGCGCGACGAGGTCCATGTTGAACCGCTCGTAACCGACCTCGGCCACCACGTCGAGGGCCGCGGTCAGCACCTCGGCCAGGCGCTCCGGGGTGTCGAGGGGGACGCGTCTGCGCGACGGGGACGACATTCCGGGGACAGTACTTCCAGGCCCGCGGTCTCGGCCTCGCGGTCGAGCCCGCTCCGGGGCGACCCGTTCGGCGTAGCGTGGGCGGAGATCGGTCACCCGAACAGTTCAATTACCGCGACGGAGCCCATTGCCGCCATGTCGGACATCCCGATTCGCCGCGTGGCGGCCGTGCTCGGCGGTTTTGTCGTCGGCGCGGGCGTGTTCTCCATCGCCGGGCTGATGCCGTCGCTCACCATCGAACTCGATGTTTCCGATGCCGAGGTCGCGCAACTGCTCACCGTTTTCGGATTGACGCGCGCGATTGTGCTGCCATTCGTCGGCCGGGTCGATCCCCGTCGGCTGCTGACGATCGGCCTGGCCGTTCTGACCATCGGAAACGGGTTTTCGGTATTCGTCGACAATTTTTTCCTGCTTCTCGCCGGTCGAATTGTGCTCGCGGTCGGCGCGGCGTGTGTCGTGCGGGCCGGCGGCCGCGGCCTGGCCGTCGGGACGGCTTTCGGGGCCGTTCTCGGCGCACCGCTGGCCGCCGTGATCGCGGACCAGGCCGGTTATCGGGCCGTGTTCGTGCTGCTGGCCGTGCTGGCCGCGATCGGCGTTGCCGACGCGCTACTCGGCGTGCCGGCGCCCACGGTCGGCCGTCACCCGATCAGTGATCCACAAGTGGTGCTGGCCGCCGGGCTGAAGGTGATCTTCCGAGCCGGCGTGCTCGCCGCGTTTACGCTGTTCACGACGGTTCTGGCCGCCGTCGCCGGCATTCACGGCCCGGCCGTCGGCGCGCTGTTCCTGGCCTTCGGCCTGGGCGTGGTCGTCGGTGCCCAGGTGGCGAGGGGACGTGGTGCGAGGGCGGCTTTGCTTGCGTCAGTCGCAACCAGTGCCGCCTTCGCGGCGGCGCTGCCGCTGGCTCACGGCTCGGCGGCCGGTATCACGGCGGTGCTCACGCTCTGGGGTGCCTCGGCCGGGGCGGCGGACGCCGCGATGCGGGGTCTCATCACCGATCCGGTGCTCGACGAGACGGCCGGCTTTCTCGGTGTCGGCCTGTCCGGAGTGGTCGGTGGCGCGGTGCTCGGCACGGCTGGGCCGGCGGCATTGCCGCAGGTCGCGGCGGCCTTGTCGGCGGTGGTGTTGATCACGGCGGCGATCGGGCTCGCGTCGAGCTTCCGGGGAGAGGGCCACCGTGGCCCTGGGGCCCTCTCCACCGGAAGTCAAGACGCGCGCTGAACTGCCGGCGCCGGCTCAGCCGTTGGGATCGACTGCCGTCCGGTGTGCGGTGGAAGCCGTCCGTCTGAGTCCGCCGTCGCGGCCTCGAGTCGATGGTTCCGTCAGCCTCGGGTCCTTGTCTGCTGTCATAGCACCTCCAGTGTTAGCGGTTCCCGGCCGGCATGGCGGGGGCTGCTGCGCGGGTAACCCCGCGGCGCGGTGAGGACACATTCGTCACCCGAGAAGGCGAAGGGTGGTGTTAACCGAAAGGTGAGCAGCCGTCCCGATCGGGAGATCGACGAGGTCGATGTCCGGCGGGGCCAGTGGCATGGCGCGTGTCACCCTTTCGACTTGGAGCGGTCCGCCGAGCGGATCCGTGTCGGGTTCATTGAGCCACCAGACGGCGGCGTCCTCAATACTCCATTTCGTTAAGGGACAACTAACTCATCGGGGTAGTAGCACGGGGTTTGACCACGAAGCGAACGCGTAGCGTCACCGTGCGCGTTCACGGTGCCACCCGTTCGGCCCAGTCGTTCGGATCCGTCGTAACTACCGGAGAGTGGACCGACCGGAGCAGTCGAAGATCCGATGTCTGACGGCGAAAGGTGGCATATCGGCCATGAGTCCTTGTGTTCATGGTGTGGACCTCCTACGTTTTGACCCGGTCGCCTGTCGCCGCCGCGCACGCCGAAGCCGACAAGTTGGAGGAACGAAACGTGCGCAGGACTGTGTTGACCGCGCTGGCCGCGGTCGTGGCCCTGGTCGGGTCGGGGGTGCTGGGGGCCACCCCGGCGCTGGCCCTGGACAACGGCCTGGCCCTCACCCCGCAGATGGGCTTCAACAACTGGAACCTCACCCAGTGCGGGTCCCAGTTCAACGAGGCGTTCGTCGAGGGCATCGCCGACACCCTGGTGTCGACCGGCCTCAAGGACGCCGGCTACCAGTACGTCAACCTGGACGACTGCTGGGCGCAGTCGAGCCGGGACAGCAAGGGCAACCTGGTGCCCGACAAGAACCGCTTCCCGCACGGCATCAAGGCCGTCGCCGACTACGTGCACTCCAAGGGTCTCAAGTTCGGGCTGTACACCAGCGCCGGCACCAAGACGTGCAACAAGGCCGGCTTCCCCGGCGCGCTCGGCCACGAGAAGCAGGACGCCGCGTTGTGGGCGTCGTGGGGCGTGGACTACCTGAAGTACGACAACTGAAAGTCTGGCGCTTGGGCCTGCGGGCGGATCGGGTGTCACGTCCCCTGAGCTGCTGGTTTGGT
>NZ_JBFBAM010000060.1:0-56063 GCF_040682195.1 Kutzneria sp. NPDC051319
GCCGGGCCGGGTCCCGGGTCATGCCCTCGGGGATCCGGTCACGGTGTCGTCTGGTCATCGTTGCGTCTCCTGATCACTCAGGTGTTGCAACGACCCCTAGAAACCACCGCTTGGGTGGGGGCTGGAGCCGTTGGGGCACCGCTGTTCTCGTTGGAGCCGCGTTGCCAGGGCGAGCGCGGTTTGTATAGGCGGACCGGTATCCCGGTGGCGGCGGTGACACGGCCCGTGCAGGCAGCCCTGGTCCCAGGTCAACGAGCGCCGGCCTGGTCGGTGAGACGAGGCTGGCAACGCATGGGCAGGGGCCCCGCTGATGGCGTCCGGGATCCGGCCGCGGTGCTGTTCGGCCACGGGTGCGGCTCCTGATCACTCAGGTGTTGCCACGACTCCTAGGAACCGCCGCTGGGTGGGCGCCATGGCGGTTGCCGGGAGCGGCCGGCCGGTGTCATCATGCGGGCATGATCTCCAGGAAGGACGACGCCACCCCCATTCGGTGAGCGCGGCTGTCGATCGGCTTCCGTTTGCGGCGCGGATGCGTGCGCTGGCGGAGCATGCGTTGCTGTTGACCGAGGCGGAATATCGGTCGGTACACAGGGAACTGGACTCCGGGGACGGCTATCACCGACATCTGGCGCTGCACTATGCGACGGTGCGGCGGGATGTTGTCGAGGTGGTGCGGGCGCTGGGCGACCCGGTGCTGAGGCGTAGGGCGCTGGCGGCGGCGCGGAGGGTGCCGGTGCCGGATGAGGTGCTGGCGGAGCTGGTTGAGACGGCGCCGCGCGGGGATCGGGTGCTGGTGTACGGGCTGCTGAAAAGGATCGGGCGGCGGTCGCTGGCGGATGCGTTGCTGCCCAAGGTGTTCGAGCGGCGCGGGCGGGTGGAGGCGTCGAGGCTGCTGCCGGCGTGCTCGCCGGGGATGGTCGAAGAATGGCTGCCGAGAACGGGTGCGGACCTGTCGGTGCGGCAACAGCTGGTCAAGACGGCGCCGAAAGTGATGGTGGCGGTGATCCGCGCCGAGCCAGGGAAAGCGGCCAAGCTGCTGGAACGGCTGGTGGTGCGAGAACCGGAGGCGGTGGGCGAGTTTCTGGCCGAGAATCCACGCCTGTGCCGGACGGCACGGCTGGCAGTGGCGGCGCTGAGGTCCACATCGGACCCCAAGAAGCTGTGGCCGTATATCCGGTTCGACGAACGGGCGCGGGTGCTGGCCGAGCTGCCGGAGGAACAACGGCGCGGGCTGATCGACCAGTACAGCACGGTGGACGAGATAGCGACGCTGCCGCTGGGCGAGCGCAGGGAATACGTCCGTGACCGCAAGGAGTTCATCGGTGCGTTGCCGTTCGCGGAGGTTGCGGAGCAGCTGCTGGACGCGGTGAACAACGGAGACCGGGCGTCGGCGTGGAGCGAGTTCCTTGCCTGTGCGGTGAGAAATGGCGACGGCGCGATGTTTGCTGACGCGGTGGCGCACACGGAGCGGGCCTGGACGGACTGGCACTTCACGCGGACGGCGGTGCTCGAACAACTGGCGTCTGCGCCGAGGAGGCTGCTCGACGCGGTGCCGAAAGTGTTGTGGCAGCGGATGATCGACGTCATGTCGGGTCACCTCGACCAGCCGCCGAAGAACCGAAGGGCGCAGCGCAGGCTCAAGGAGCGGATCGGCGTGATGACCGAGCAACAGGCCGTCGAATTGGTGGCCCGAGATCCTCGGCACGGCCTCGAACCCGAGGTCTGGGCGATCATCGCCGGCCGCCGCACCGATCTGGTCGACGACGTCCTGAAGATGGGATGGCCCGGGCCGACCAGCAAAACCGGGCGGTGGAATCTGGTACAGCGGCTGATCTACGAAAAGCAGGCGGCCCGGCTGGCCATGGACAACACGGCCGAGCTGACGGCGCGGGTCGAGGCGGCCAAGATGGTGCACGACCAGGGTGTCCTGATCCACCTCCTCGACCGCGCGCCGCAACCGCTGGCGCTGGCTGCCCTGCGTGGCATCACTGCGGAACACGTGCTGGTGCGCTGTGTGCAGGCCCGCCGAGGCCCGATCTCAAAGCTGGCTGCCCGTCGGCTGGCGGATCTCGTCGACGGTGAGCTGACGGCGATATCCGTTGGCGGGGAAAGGGAACAGGCCCGGCTGCTGGCCGAGACCCGACCGCCGACGGCGGTAGGCCGCCTGCTGAGGTTGTGGCAGCACGGTCACCGTGACCTCAGGACGGTCGCGATGTCCTCGCTGGTCACGTTCCTGGACGAGGACCCGCGAGTGGCCCTGGCCGTGGCGGCGGCTTTGGCGGACCACGATGACGAGATCCGGCAATCGGTGCTGCGTAAACCGGTGGTCGGCCTGACCCGCGACCAGTCGGTGACCTTGGCCCGCCTGGTGGTCGATGCGATCCCCCACGGACAGGAGGACGTGATCGGCGCGTACGGCAAGCTCTGGCGGCTGGCGCCGGACGGTTTCGACCGCGTGGTCGAGCATGCCGGCAAGCCCGGCCTGTCCGCCGCCGTAGTGAGCACACTGTGGGCGGCAGCGGACACGGAGGCCGGCGACAGGGCCGCAATGGCCGTGCTGGCCAGGATTTCCGGCGAGACCGACTGGCTGCGGGCCTTCCGGTCGGTGGCGTTCCGTAGCCGCTCGACGGACCTGGCCCGCCGCTACGTCGACACGCTCCAACAGTCCGGAATGGTCCGCTTCGCCGTCGACGCGCTCACCATGACGGCGATGCGCAGCCTCGATCCAGCGTGGTGGCGCGAACTCGTCGCGCTCATAGGCGATCGGCCGGATCGCATGTCCAGCAGGAGCTTTGTGCGGCCGCGAGAGTGGAACGAGGCGTCGGCGGAGGTCATTCTCACCGAACTGCAAGGGATCGGCGGCTACGTGCCGACCCGCCTCGCCCTGCAACTGGTCCACATCGGCGGCGCTTCAACGAATTGGGCGCAGCCATGGCCGACACGGCTGGCCGAACTCCGGGCGCACGAGGACGAGGACATCCGGGAACTGGCGGCGGCCGTGCCCTATCCGTCGTAGCCGATCAGACGCAGGTCCGGCGGTACCGCCGGCGGCGGCCCGGACCAAGGGCAGGGTGAGCGTGGGTCCACAGTGCTCGGTGTGTTGCCGAGAGACCGGAAGTATTGGTCAGGATCCTGGCCGGCCGGTGGCTGGCCCGCCGCTGATCACCGCCGGCTGGGCGACGGCCGTCGTCTCGACCGCCGTTTTCCTGCTGGCCGGCGGCGTGGCGTGGGTGGTCGTCAGCGCGCCGCCGCCGGCCGCGGCCCGGTGACGCTGGTGAGCAGCCTGAACGGCGCCTGAAGATTCTGCTCTGATCGGCTCAAGGGGGTTGCCTTCGCGCACCAGGGCGACTTCCCTTGAGCCCCTCGAAGGCCCGCCCCGGCCCCGGTACGGTGCTGGGGTAGCCGAGGCGCATCGGAGGGGTCCTGATGTCGTTGGCCGGATACCCGGCGCGCGTGCCGAGCTTTCTCGTGCAGCTGCTGCGCCGGGGTGCGCCGGTGATCGCGGCGACGCCTCGGGACGTGCCCGACCAGGTGGTGGACCCGACGCCGGTGCCGGGCTGGCAGCGGATTTCGGCCATGTGCTCGGCGGAAAGCCAGCCGGAGCCCGATTCCCTGATGGCACGGGCCTGCAAGTATGTGGTGCTGGTGCCGATGGTGTACCGCTTCGTCGTGCTGCCGGCGATGCTGTTCCCGGTGCTCGCCTCCGGCCACACCGGCCTCGGCCTCGCGGTGGGCCTGGTGCTGTTCGTGTTGAACGCGGCGACGATCGTGTGGGCGCTGCGGGTTCCCAGCGTGCTGAACGAGTCGATGCGGGGGCTGCTGATCACCGACTCGGCCATCGCGGTCACGGCGAATCTCGTGGTGGGCTACCTCGATCCGTCGGCCTCCGCGCTGACCTGGACCCATCTGGTCGGCTCCGTCGCGTTGTGGACGGTCGCGTGGGGAATCCCCTTCGGACTGTTGCTGGCCGCGCTGAGCGTGCCGATGCAGGCGGCGATGTCCCTGCCGGTGATCACGGTGGTCGGCAACACTTTGCTGCTCGGCGTCACGATCGTGACGTCGACCGGGGCGCTGCTGCTGGTCGGCCTGGGCACGAGATTGGCGTTGGGGCTGGGCATCCGGCGTGGGCGCGAGGCCGAGGCGGCCAAGGTTCGGCGGGAGCTGCACGACACCGTGTTGCAGGCGTTGGAGGTCATGGCCTTGCCCGTCGCCGGCGACGATCACCGGACGGTCGAGCTGCGCGGCATCGCTCGGGCCCAGGCGATGGAACTGCGGCGCGGGCTGGCCGGCGAGCCGGATCTGCCGCATCCGACGACGATCGGCGAGGATCTCACCCTGCTGGCCACGGAAATGGCCCGCGAGGGGTTGCGGGCCCAGCTGGTGTTCTCGGAGGTCGACGACAGCACCATGCCGGAGGCGCGGCGACGGGCCGTCCGCGACGCGGCGCGGGAAGCCTTGCGCAACACCATGAAGCACTCCGGCACGAATGTGGCCGTGCTGCGGATCGAGGAGCGCGATGGCGGCATCGCCGTGATAGCGCGAGATCACGGCAGTGGGTTCAGCGACGCCGATCGGCCGGCCGGCTTCGGCATCAGCGAGTCCATCGCCGCCCGGCTGGCCGAGGTCGGCGGCCGCTCACAGGTGCACTCCCAGCCCGGCCGGGGAACTCGGGTGACGTTGTGGGTGCCCCGGTGAAGGTGACCGCCGCGTTGTTCGTGGCGCTCGTGGTGGCGTTGTTCGTGGACGTGCCGCTTGCCCAGGCCGCCGGCTGCGCCACCTCGACCGAGGTGTACCAGGATCCGCCGTCGTGGGCCCAGAAGCTGGTCGACCCGTCGCGGATCTGGTTGCTCACCAGGGGAACCGGACAGACCGTGGCCATCGTCGGCGCCGGGGTCGATGGCAGCAACCCGCAGTTCGGGCACGACCAGATGCTGTCCTCGGACGATCTCGTGGCACGCCCGGGCGGCGTCGCCGACTGCGATGGCCGGGGCACATTCGCCGCCGGCATCATCGGCGCCCAACCCGATGACCAGACCACTTTTGTCGGCCTCGCACCCGGTGCCCGCCTGCTGCCCGTTCGCTACACCGCCGGGTCCGGCGACGCCAACCCCGGCGACCCCGGCCGTCTCGCCACTGCGATCACCCAGGCCGTTCATGCCGGCGCCGGCACCATCCTCGTCGACATACCGACCACTGTGGACAGTCCGGCCCTTGACGACGCCGTGGCCGCCGCCCTCGCCGCCGGCTCGGTCATCGTTTCTCCCGCCGCCGGAACCCAGCAGGGAATCGTCAGCTATCCCACCGCGTTGCCCGGTGTTCTCGCCGTCGGCGCCGTCGACCGCAACGGCGTCGCCGTCCAGACCGAAGCCGGCGACTACATCGACATCGCCGCCCCCGGCGCCGATCTCGTCAGCACGTCGGCCGGTGGTTTCGGCCATTCCTGGCCCATCAAGGACCCTTCCGCTGCCGCCGCCTACGTCGCCGCCACCGTGGCCCTGCTGCGGTCTCATCAGCCGACCGCCACGCCGGCTCAGATCGTCAATCGCCTCACCCTCACCGCTTCCCGGGCCTCGGGCGGCGGACGAGATCCCCGGCTGGGCTGGGGTCTTGTTGACGCCTACGCCGCCGTGACCTCGCAACTTCCTTTGACTGCGCCCGGTCCGGGCGCTTCCCCCGCCGGCGCGACGCCGCCGGACCTGGTCCCGGCCGCCGCCCCCGTCCAGCCGCCGATCAACGCCCTGGTCGGCGGACTGGCCCTCGGTGGCGTCGGGCTGGCCGCGCTGGCCGGGTTGATCACCCTGACGATTCGGCGTGGCCGAGAACGGGGCTGGAAGCTCAGCCGTTGAGCACCATGGCCAGCAGGTTGTCGACGAGCCACGCGCGATAGCGGTCCACGGGCCAACCCTGTTGCCGTCGCAGCAAGTTGTGCACGTGCGGCGACATGAGGGTGTGCAGCACGTCGGCGGCGGCGTCAGGATCGAGGTGCGGGCGGAGCAGGCCGTTGTCGAACCACGCCTGGGCCAGCGTGAGCATGTTGGCCCGGTTGGTGGCGGCGCCGCGATCGCAGAACTCGCGCATGTCGGCGTCGGCGCCGGAGGACTCGACGGCGGCCATGATGAGGTCGCCGGCCCGTTCGAGCAGGGCGGTGCCGAAGGTGACGCAGAGCGTGGCGGCGAGGCGGGGATCGGTCTCGGTGAACAGGTCGGTGAAGGCGGCGCGGTCGGCGATCGTGACCGGGAGCTCGTCGCCGGCGGTCGCGATGTCGACGACCTCGTTGAACAGCGCGGTTTTGGTCGGGAAAGCGGTGTAGACGGTCCGCTCGGCGACGCCGGCCTCGGCGGCGACCTGGCGCATGGTCGTCACGCTCACGCCCCGAGCCACGAACAGGCGCGCGGCGGCCGCCCGGATCAGCCCCCTGGTCTGTTCGGCCGTCTCCGCGCGCCGGCGGGACCGGTAGGGGCGCTTGACGTCGTCACTCATCGGGCGCACTCTATCATCTGTTAATGCAGTGCCGCTGCATTGAAATGGAGGGCCCGGCCATGCCGCGACTCAGAGGCATCCACCACGTCAAGTTCCCGGTCAGCGACCTCGCTGTCAGCCGGGCCTGGTACGAGAAGGTCTTCGGCTTCGAGGCGACACTCGAGTTCCCCGACGAGGACGGCGTCGTCCGTGGCGTCGCCGGCACGGCCAAGGGCCTTGGAGAGTCCTTCCTCGGCCTGCGCGAGAACCCCGACGCCGCCGCCGGCTTCCGGGGGTTCGACCCGGTCGGCTTCGGCGTCGAGGACCGGGCCGCGGCCGAGGAATGGGCCTCCCACCTCGACAGACTCGGCATCGAGCACTCGCCCGTCATCGACGCGACAATCGGCTGGATCCTGGTCTTCCATGACCCCGACGGCACCCAGATCCGCCTGTGCAGCTTCGCCGAGCACGGCATCGACCAGACCGGCCGCAAGGGCTACGGCCGGACGGCCGATGCCTGATCGGCCCACCCCCGCCTGCCGAGCTCTGTCGCATGCGGTCCGCAGGTGGCGTATGGAGGCAGCAACGACGCGCATATGAGGCTCGAATGTGCGGGAAACCGTATTTCGGTGTGCCGATGGGCGGGACTCGCGGGGGGTGTCAGGGCATGAGGGACAGGTAGGAGCGGGCGGCCTGGTCGTCGCCCTGCTGGTAGTTGGCCGAGCTGGACCGCACGCCGGCCGACAGCGCGGCCGCCCGGTCGGCCTGGGCGGTGATGCGCGCGGCGAGGACCTCGACCAGCTTGGTGTTCACCTCAGCGGCCTGCTGCGACTGCGGCAGGCCGCCGAAGGCGGACGGGGCCGGACCGGGGGAGCCGACCTCGCCCTGAAGGGACCGCAGCCGCTGTGCCTGTGCGGCGAGTTCGGCGGCCACCTGGTCCAGGGCGCGCGGGGCGACCCGGAACGAGGTGGGAGTGGCGCCGCCGGTTGAGGTGCCGCTGGTGACCTGACGGCTGGCGGTCCGCGCCTGGTTGAGATAACCCCGGTAGGCGCCGTTCGTGTACGTGGACCATGGCCGGAAGTTGTTGCCCTGTCGGGAAATCGCGTACGCGTGCCGCGCATTGGTCGCCGGGTCGGCGTTGGCCTGCGCGTTGCGCAGGGCTTGCTCGGCGGCGGTGCCGTGACCGGGGTTGAGGGACCTGATCTGCCACAGCCCGACGGACGGGCCCCAGGTGCCGGTCTGGAGGTTGACGTCGCCGTGAATCCCGGTCTCGCCATGGGATTCGGCCAGGGCGACGGCGACGGCGGTGGTGAGGGAGTCGCCACGGAAGCCGGCGGCGTAGGCGTGTTGGGCGATCTCCCGGGCGGTGATGGTCGGCACGGTCAGAAGTCCTCGCCGATCACGGACGGGGCGACGGCGGAGGATTCGCCCCACACGTCCTCGGTCTCGACCAGCCACGGCGGGATCCGGCGTCCGCCGCCCATGTCGTTGGCCCCGGCCCCGTTCATGGGCATCATGGGCATCATCGGCGACATTGCCTTGCTGCCGGCGGCATCCGCGACGGCCGCGCCCAGTGCGCCGCCGGCGAGATCGGCGGTCGGGGAGCCGCCGCTGGAGACCATGCTCGTCGGCACGGACCCGGGCACACCGCCGCCACCTGCGCCTGTCGCCCCGCCGCCGCCGGCGCCGCCGGGCAGCTTCAGCGACGAGTCGCCGAGCTTCGCGCCGGCCGGCGTGGCCGTGGACTTCTCGTCGTTCTTGGGCTTCGCGAAGCCGGGAACCTTGGGCATGATCGACCCGAAGCGCCCGAACGCCGCCGCCGACGCGGCCGCCAGCCCGGCGGTGAACATGCCGCCGAACAACGGAGATCCGCCCTGCTGAGCGTTCGTGGGCACGCCGCCGGCCGGCAAGGTCGTGGTGGTGCCGGTGGCGGTGTTGACCCAGGACGTCGACACGATCGGCGCGCTCACCGCCCCGCCGGACTGGGTGGTCGTTGGCGCGGCACCGGACGGAACCTGCTCAGCGTTGGGAGAAGGCGGGATCGACTGCTGCGCGGTGGTGTAGTCGCCGGCCAGGGCCTGCATCACCATCACGGCCTCGGCGTGCGCGGCATTCGACGCCGCCACGGCCGACTGCTGGTCCCGCACCTGGGAGATCGCGGCCGCCTGCTGTTGCTGCATCTGCGCCACGACCTGGGGCGGCGTGTCGGCCTGCACCTGGATCTGCGTCGTGGCAAGGGACATCACCGACGGCGACACCTGCGGCACGTTCACCGGCTTGGGCATCTTGGCCCGTGCGGTGGTCAGCGCCTCGGCGGCGTCGTGGGTGAGGTCCCGCATGGCGAACGCGGTCTCGGCGACCTTGCGGATGCCCTCGGAGAGATCGCCGATCATCGACTGGTACTGCTGCGCCGCGCCGCCCTGCCACTTGTCCTTGAAGCCGGACAGCTGCGACTGGAGGTCGTTGGCCTTGTCGTGCAAGCCCTTGCCGGTCGTGTCCCAGATGTCGGCGGCGTCGCCGACGGTGTCCGGGTCGCTGGCGAACAGCATCGCGTAGAGCTGCTCGTGGCTGTACTGGCCGAAGTTCGTGTGTGGGGTCATGTCCATGTGGAGTCACCCTGGCTGTCCGCGTAACCCGTCGTGACCTGCATGCCGCTGGCGAGATCGTCGTCCAGCCGCTCGTAGCCGATGGCGACGGTCTTCGTCACGTTCTCGGCGAACTCGATCGCCTGCCGCACCTGGTCGAGCAGGCCGTGCATCTCCGCGACCGCCGCCTTCGTGCGCTGCGCCAACGTGAACGCCTCGCCGAAGTCGCCGAGCAGCACCGGCGCCGAGGCCAGCTGCGTGAGCTGGTCCATCGGGTTGCCCATGCCGTCCAGCTGGGTCTGCAGCTCGCGGGCGAAGTCCGTCAGCGACTCCAGATGGACGGAGAACGACTGGTCCCACATCCCTGGTCAGCTCCCCAGATTCGTCAGTTGTGGTGAACGCGCGCCGACGGCGGCGGGCCGGCGCCGGCCGGACCGCCGCCGCCGGAGGTCACGCGAAGTACTGCGTGTTCTTGTTCTCCAACGCCAGCTGGAGGTCGTGCGCCTCCAGCACCTTGCCGCCGAACTGTCCGACGATGTTGGCGATGTCGTTGGTGGCGTTGCGCAGCCGCGTCTCGGCCTGCTCCGAGGCCTGGCCCGCGGAGCTGCCCGAGGCGTACCAGGTGGCCTTGATCGGCTGCAGCGCCGTGTGCAGCTGGTCGAGGTACTCCTGCAGCGCCTTCGCCTTGGCGGCCAGGGTCTGCGAGCTGACCTGGAGTGCCGCGAAGTCGACGCTGATCTGGTCGGCGGTCATCGTGTGCTCCCTCGGGTCAGACCGACGCGCCGCCGGTCAGGCGGCCGAAGACCGCCCCGCCGGCGTCGACGTTGTTGGACAGGCTGGTCAGGCTCTGGGCGACCGTGCTGTCACCGCTGCCGTAGTTGTGGAAGCTCTGGTTCACCAGGTTGGACATGGTGTCGAGCTCGGTGCTCGCAACCCGCATCTTGTCCTGGAGCTGCGTGTGCAGCTGCCAGAACGCGGTGGCCTGGCTGCCCTGGTAGTGGCTCAGCGCCGAGACCAGGTCGTTCTCCAAGTCCGACATGGTCTTCTTGGCGTTCGCCGCGCACTCCTCGAAACCCTGGACCGCTCGCGTCATCGCCGCTGCGTCGGCCTTGAAGCCGGGGCTGCTCACGGGCCACCTCCTCTCGCTCGACTGCCTTCTGGTCACCGCTAACGCTAGGAACAGCGAGGCTTCGAGCAAACGGCACAACTGACAGGTCGAGTGACGGCACAATTACCCGCAGCGTTGAATGGCGCCGCCTCCGGCGTCGCGGGGCTCGGCACTGTGCTTGACGCCGCGCGTCCCGCGCGGGGCTCGGCCCCTCGTGACCCCTGCCTCGCCCTTGCCGGATTTTCCCCCGCCGCATCGGCGCGGGTGGGTGGGCGCGTCGGGTGGCGGCGGGCGAAAATCCAGCAACGGGCGAAGCAGGGGCGGGGCCGAGCGGACTCTGGTCCTGGCAGGGTCAGGGAGTTGTCGACATGGCCACCTGCACCAACGACGTCCTTGAACGGCGGCGGACCAGCTGGCCGCGGCCGGGGGGCTGGGGGGAGGGCTTGGCGTCGCCCAGGAGGATGCCCTCCTCCTTGGAGCCGGACAGGACGATGCCGGGCGAGCCGAGTTCCCGGACGCGCTGCACCAAGGGCTCGAACAGGGCGCGGGAGGCGCCGCCGCTGGCCCGGGCGATGATCAGGTGCAGGCCGACGTCCCGGGCCTGGGGGAGGAAGTCCATCAAGGGGGACAAGGGATTGCGGCCGGGATTGGCCACCAGCTCGTAGTCGTCGACGAGGACGAACAGCTCGGGCCCGGTCCACCAGTTGCGCTCACGCAACTGCTCGACGGTCACCTCGGGGCCGGGAAGGCGGGTCCGCATGGCGGCGGCGGCCTCGGAAACCAGGCCGGTGACAGCGTTTTCGGCGCCGGCGTAGCCGAGCAGGTGTGGACCGGTCACGGCGTCGAGCAGGCCGCGCCGGTAGTCGACGACGATGATCGCGGCCTCATTGGCGGTGTAGCGGGAGGTGATGCCCTTGGCGATGGTGCGCAGCAGGTTCGTCTTGCCGGACTCGACGTCGCCGAAGGCCAGGAAGTGGGGTTCGGCGGCGAAATCGAGGTGCACGGGCTTGAGGTCGGCCTCGTCGAGCCCCAGCGGCACGGCCCTGCCCTCGCCGCCCGAGATGTCGGCCAGCGGGACTTCCCGTGGCAGCAGGCGAACCGGCGGCGCGGGCGGGTGGTGCCACGCCTTGGCCACGGCCTCGACGAACGCGGTCGTGCCGGCGGCCAACGATCCCGGCCGCTGGTCACTGTCCACTCTGGGCAGTGCGGTGAGGAAGTGCAGCTTGTCCTTGGTCAGGCCGCGACCGGGCGCGCCGGCCGGCACATTCTGCGCGGCACGGCGGTCGATCGAGGAGTCGGCGGGATCACCGAGGCGCAGCTCGAAGCGGGTGCCGGCGGCGTCGCGCAGCTGAGGCCGCACGCCCATCCACCAGTTGGCGGAGACGATCACATGGATGCCGAAGCCCAGGCCACGGGCGGCCAGCCCGATCACGGCCTGCTCCAGCTGTTCCTGCTCCTCGCGCAGCGTCGCCCAGCCGTCCACGACCAGGAAGACGTCGCCGAACTCGCGGCCGTCGGCGCTCTCGGTGAACTCCGACCGGCGCTGCCGGAACGTGTTGACGGAGTCGATCGCGTTGGCGCCGAAGAACAGCTCTCGCTCGGCCAGCAGCGTCGCCACCTCGGCGACGATCCGCCGCAGGCGCTCGGGCTCGCGGCGGGTGGCGTAGCCGCTGACGTGGGGCAGGCCGGAGATCGGACGCAGCGCGCCGCCGCCCATGTCCAGCACGAAGAACTGGGCCTCGGCCGGCGTGTGGGTCAGCGCCAGCACGCCGATCAGCGCGCGCAGCAACGTGCTCTTGCCGCTCTGCGGCGCCCCGACCACGATCGCGTTGCCGGCGGAGCCGGACAGGTCGGCCCACAGCAGGTCACGCCGCTGCTCGAACGGCTTGTCCACGATGGCGACCGGCACGATCAACCGGCCGTTGCCGCCCCATCCGACCGGGCTCAGCCCGCGCTCCGGATCCGCGCCCAGCGGCGGCATCAGCTGGTCCAGCGTCGGCGGCTCGCCCAGGGGCGGCAGCCAGATCTGGTGGGCGTCCGGTCCCTTGCCCTGTAACCGGTCCACCATGGTGCCCATGATCGTCTCGCCGGTGCTCGGCAGCTCCGTCGCCACCGGCTCGGCCACGATCTCGGGGATGGGCGTCGGCGCCAGGGTGAACGGCAGAACGGCGCGGCCCTGCGCCGGCCCGGCCTCGACGACACCACGCGGCGGCAACTCGCCGGACACGAACGCGGCCTTGAACCTGATCAGCGTTTCCGTGTCCACGCGCAGATAACCCGAGCCCGGCACCGGCGGCAGCTGGTGCGCGTCGGCCACACCGAGCACGGAACGGCTCTCCGAGGCGGAAAACGTGCGCAGGCCGACCCGATACGACAGGTGCGAGTCGAGCCCGCGCAGACGGCCCTCCTCAAGCCGTTGCGAGGCAAGGAGAAGATGGATGCCGAGGCTGCGGCCGAGCCGGCCGATCATGACGAACAGGTCGATGAAGTCGGGCTGACTGGACAGCAGCTCGGAGAACTCGTCGATGATCACCAGCAGCGACGGCAGCGGATCCAGCGACGCCCCGTCCATCCGGGCCCGCTCGTAGTCACGCACGGAGGCGTAGTTTCCGGCTGCCTTCAACAGTTCCTGCCGGCGGACCAGCTCGCCCTTGATCGCGTCGCCCATCCGGTCGACCATGGACAGGTCCTCGGCCAGGTTGGTGATCACGGCACAGGTGTGCGGCAGGCCGGTCATGCCGGCGAAGGTCGCGCCGCCCTTGAAGTCGATCAGCGCCAGGTTCAGCTGCTCGGACGAGTGGGTCGCGGCCAGGCCGATCACCAGGGTGCGCAGCAGTTCCGACTTGCCGGAGCCGGTCGCGCCGATGACCAGGCCGTGCGGTCCCATGCCGCCCTCGGCCGACTCCTTGAGGTCCAGATCGACCGGCCGCCCGTCCGGGTCGACGCCGATCGGCAGGCGCAGCCGCTCCCGGGCCGTGCGGCGACGCCACGTGACGGCGGTGTCGAGGTCGCGGGGATCGCCGATGCCGAGCAGCCCCGGCAGCCCGAAGTTCGCGGCCATCGGCGACGCCGCGACTACCGGTTGGCCCTGGTAGAGCGGGGCGAGTTGGCGCGCGAGGGCCTCGGCCGAGGCGTGGTCGAAGCGGTCGGGACGGCCAAGCAGCGCGATCCGCCGGTCGCTGTCCTCGCCGACGACCATGCCCAGCCGGTCGCCGGCCACGTGCAGGGAAAGGTCAGTGTCCTGCGACGGCTCGTCCGGGATGCCGCCGCTGACGTCGATCACCGTGACGGCCTGGCGGCCCCCGGCGGCCGCGAGTCGGCTGTCGTCGGAGGTGCGTCCGCCGTCCAGTACGACCACGATGTGTTGGTACTCGGGGGAATTTGCCTTGCTGAACGGTGGCCGCTCGCCGAGGTCGGAGCCGAGGAGGTCGGCCAGCACGCCGACGCGGTCGGCCACCAGGCGGGTCGGGCCGGTGGGATCGCCGGTGGTGCCCTGGTTGTGCGGCAACCACTTCGCCCATTCCCAGTCGCGGATCCGTTCCGTGGGCAGGCAGAACGCGATGCGAAGCTCGGTCGGTGAGTGGAAGGCCGCCAGCTGCGCCAGCATGGCCCGGGTCAGGTCCAGCACCTGCCGCCGATCACCGGTCACCGTGATCCGCGCGAACGAGCGCAGCGAGATCGCCACCGGGAGGTCCTGGACCGTGGCGTAGGCGCGGATGAAGTGCCGCAATGCCGTGGAGGAGACGGGATCGAGGTCTTCCAGCGGCACGGTCTGCGGCGCTCGCAGCGGGGTGGCCAGCCGCTGCGGGCCGGAGCCGACGCGGACCCGGCCGAACGCCGGATCCATTCGCCGCCGCTCCCACAGCCGTCCCCGTTCCACGAACGCCCACAGGTCGGCCGGTTCGGGTTGGGCCGCCGTCAGCGCGATCCGCTGGCGTTCCGCCACTTCCCGCACCTGGCCGCGCAGGCCCGTGAGATAGCGCTGGTAGTCCCGCCGCTCCTCGTTGATCTGCGCCTTCTTGGCCGCCCCGCCCCGGGCCAGCGACATGATCACCATGCCGCCCATGGACACCGCGAACAGCGCGCCGAAGACGTAGGTCATCACGCCGCCGCTGCGTCCGATGTAGACGAACGACATCGCTCCCATGCCGAGCATCATCGGCAGGAAGAACAGCAGCTGCACCGCGCCCTGGTTGGAGCCCTTGGGCAGCATCGGCGGCGACTGCAACATGATCTCGCCGCTCGGTGGCTCCAGCGGCGCCCGCCGGGTCTGCGTAGCACTCACAACGGCATTCTGCCCAGAGAAACGGGTGGGGCTTGTGGGTATTTCTACCGCCACCACGGCCACGTTCATGCAGGGAAGGACGCCTTAGCGCTCTTCGTTCCTAGGGTCATTTGACGTGACACCCCAGGAACCCGCAGGTAGCAGCCCTGCCAGCGCCCGTGAGGCGGTCCCGGACGGGGCCGCGTCGCGGCCTGCCGGCGGCGGACAGGACTCCGCCGCCGGCACCAGCGCCGGCCGCCTGGCGACACCGCCAGCCACCGCAGCAATTTCGGTCGTTTCCGATTCCGAATCGCCTATTATGGAATACATGGAAACGACGTCTCAGTTCCCCCGGCACACCGTCCGCATCGTCGCGCGCATTGGTGACGATGCGTCGCCGATCGTGCGCAACGTGATCGTCTATCGGCCGTCCAAGGACATCCCCGAGGAACGAAGTACCGACCGGCAGCAACTCGCCATGGAACAGTGGTTGCGTTCTCACGGTTGGTCGTGTCCTGGTGTCGTTCACGCGCGGGTCGGCTCGCGCCGTTTCGGGGGGAGATAGTCCAATGACCGCATCGCTCGAAAAGGTTGTCGACAAGACCGCGCGTCCGTCGCTCGCTTCTCGCCGGCCCCGTTACGGTGCCACGCCGAAGCAATGGACGGGCGTGAAGTACCTCCGCGCATCGCAGGACGCGCAGGGATACAGCATCTCTGTTCAGTCGCAGCTTGACGAAGGTGAAGAGTTTTTCGAGGAACACGGCATCCTTGACGGCGGCGTGTTCTGCGATAACGACATCAGTGCCAGCGTGTACGCCACCGAAGAGCGGCCCGACTATGAGGCCGCTATCAATGAGGTTCGGTCCGGTCGCGCGAACCTGATCTGGTTCTTTGACGCCAGCCGTGGACAGCGCGATCTGGAGATCTTCGCGCGGGTGCGCCGAATCCTGATCGATGCCGGCGGCGCGTTGTCCTACAACGGCCGCGTCTACGACATGAACGACCCGAACGACCGCAAGGCCACCGCACGCGATGCGGTCGAGGCGGAGAACTTCATTGACACGCTGGTGGTCAACATCCGCCGAGGTGTGCGGAAGCGCGCGAAGTCTGGCAAGCACGCTGGGCCGCAGGCATATGGGTACAACCGGGTGTACAGCCCGGAGACGGGCAAGTCCCTGGGGTGGGTGATCAACTGGGAGCAGGCGAAGACGATCCGCCGGATTGTCCGGTGGTGCCTCGAACTGAAGTCCCTTGGCTGGATTGCCCGGCGGTTGAATGAGGCGGGTGTGCCGTGCGCCCGGGACGGAAAGTGGACCCGCGCGCACGTTCTCAAACTCGCCGAGCTGTACCAGCACCCGAAGCAGTGGCGCGCGTTTCTCGCCCAGTTGGAACCGCAAGCGCGTCCGGTCGCTCAGCGGGCGGTGGCGTTGGTGGAGGCCGGCGAGAGTTTCAAGGGCGCGGCGAAGCTTCTCAACTCCGAGGGCGTGCCGTGGGTGATCCCGAGCAAGTGGGACACCACGAAGGTGCGCAACATCGCGCTGAGCAAGGCGGCCGCCGCTATCCGCATTCACCACGGTCAAGAGCACATGGTGAAAGTGCTGGACGGCAAGGGCGGTTTTAAGATGGTCGCGGTGAAAGCGGCGTGGTCGCCGATCGTCCGCCGGTCCGAGCATGTCCAGTTGTCGGCGGTTCTGCGTGCGCCGGAACGTCAGCGCAACACCAACACGGAGACGTTGGAACACCTGTGGTCGGGTACTGCGACGTGCCGCACGTGTGGTCTGGGATTCGGTCGGGGAAGCTCTAAGGACGGCCCCCGGTACCGGTGTCCCAAGGGGCACGCGAGTCGGGATTACTACGCCTTGCACGCCTACCTGTTGGAATTCGCGCTGTGCACGTTGGAGCGTCCCGACGCGGCGGAGATCTTCCGTCTGAAGACCAGCAAGGCCGAGGCCGCCACAGCGGACCAGGCTGCGCAGGAATTGCGGGCGGAACTGGCGATGTGGCAGGCGGACGCGGCGGCCGGGAACGTGTCGCGGGAGTCGTTCCGGGCGATTGAGCCGGGGCTGTTGGAGCGGATCCGCCAGGCCGAGGCGGCGGCGCGGCGGGTGCGGGTGCCGGCGGCGCTGGAGAACATGACTGGCGTCAACGCCCGCGCCGCGTTCGCGCGGCTGGACATCGAGGGTCAGCGCGCGGTGGTCCGCACGATCATGCGGCCGGTGATCGGCCCGTCTGCGACCCGGGGCAAGGGGGCTAAGGAGATGGACACCAGCACGATTGACCCGGGTCTGTTGTACGACCTGCCCGAGGACATGCCCGTAGCGGCGTGAGCAGCGCGCCCGCCCCGCACTGCGGGCAGGCGCTGTATGGCCCCCAGTGGCCCCGTCCGGTTTCCGGGCGGGGCCGCTGGCGTGTGCGGGCTAGGTGCCGGCCGAGGCCGCCAGCTCGGCCACGGTGCGGCGGAACACCGCCCGTAGGCGGTCACGCTGGCGGGCGGTCAGCGGCGGTGCCGCGTCCACCCGGGCGTGGATGGCGGCGCACTGCTGCGGGGTGAGGTGCCGGCGGTGGTCGGTCGGGGCTGTCACGGCGTGGTGCTCCCCTCGGCCGGCGAGGCGGGCGGGTCGGCGGCCTCGGCCGGCGGGGTCGCCTCGGCGGGGCGCAGCGGGCGGCCGGCCTGGTCGACGGGATCGGCCAGCGGGGTCACGCGTGGCTCTGTGGTGATGACGAACCCGAACGCGGCCAGCAGCGCCACAGCGGCGGAGATCAGGCCGGTGACCGCGCCGCCCTGCCCGCTGGTCAGCAGGCCGGCACCGACCAGTCCGGACACCAGCGCGCCGAGGCCGCCGACGATCGAGGCGGCCACCCGCAGCGGGCGGGGCCGGCTGGTGGGAGTCGTGGTGGTGGTCATGAGGGTGGTCCCTTCGTTCGATGGGGTGCGCCGAGGTGGCCTCGGCGGGAGGGTGTCCAAAAAGGAGTAGGCGCGCACGAACGCGCGGCCGCCGAACACGGCGGCCCATGCGATCAGGACGCCGAGGTAGAGCTGTCCAACGCCCTGGTGGCCGTCGCCGGCTACGGCCGCCGGATCCACACGCCCGCCCGGATCCGGTCGGGATCGGGGATGCCGTTGAGCGTGGCGATTGCCGCAACTGTGGTGCCCCAACGTAGTGCCAGCGCGGACAGGGTGTCGCCGGGCTGAATCTGGTACATCGCCCCGCCGCCGCCAGTGCCGCTGTTGCCGGGGACCTGGATTGTCTGACCGGCGTAGATCAGGTTCGGGTTGCCGATGTTGTTGTGGGCGGCCAGTTCCGCGACCGAGCTGCCGAATCGGGCGGCGATGCCGGACAGAGTGTCGCCAGCCCGGATGGTGTACGGCACCCACGCCGGGTCCGCCGGCGGCGGCGTCGGGTCCGTTGGCGGAGTGGGGATCGTTCCATCAATGACCACAGTGGACAGTTGGGCGCCGGGCACGGTGGCGTCCCGGTCGACCCACCCCGTGATACCGGGAATGGTTCCCTTGTCGGTGTGCTGGTGGATGACCAGCTTGGGATGTCCATAGTCGACGTTGCCGGGGTCGCCGTTCCACTCGGCGCACCACAGTCGGACCTGGTCGTCTGCCCAGCGGTCAGGGGTGAGACGGTGCTGGTACCAGTCCAGGTTGGCGTACATCAGCACCCCGACCGCGCCGACGCGCGCCCGCAGTGCGGCGATGAACCCGTCAATGAACGCGTTGGCGTCGCCGATGTTGCCGTCTTCCATGTCCAGCATGGGCCACAGTGAGCCGGCGGTGAGCAGCCCTCGGGCGGACAGCTGGTCGGCGAAGCGGTTGGCCTGGTCCACGATGGACCCGGGCCGGGCGAAGTGGTAGCCCCCGACCGTCAGGCCGACGCCCCGTGCGCCGTCCACCTGCGACTGTGCGTCCGGGTTGGTGTAGTCGACGTCTTCGGTCAGCTTGACGCTGACGAACGAGATGCCGTTTCCCTTGACCGCCGGCCAGTCAATGGCGCTGCCCTGGTGGGACGAGATGTCGGTTCCGTACTCGGTCACGTCTGCTTCTCCTTGGTGCTCATGGAAAAGGGCCGCGCGGTGTGGGCGGCCCCGGGATGGGTGGGTGGTCAGGTGCGGCGGCGGCGTGCGGCGGCGGCCTGGTCCTCGGCGGCGCGGCGGCGCTCCCGTTCGGCGTCCAACTCGGACTCCAGCTCGGCCACGCGGTGTTCCACCTCGGCCAGGCGGACGCGCAGCGCGGACACCTCGGCGTCGTGTGTGGCGCGTTCGGCGGCCAATTCCGCGGAATGGGCTACGTCCCGAGTGGACAGAGCGGCGAGGTAGTCGGCGCGGTCGCTTCTGTTGACTTCCAACAGCTTGTGCAGCGCGGCGAGTAGGTAGGCGACGACCAGGACGAGAGCGCCGGCGACGCCGAGGCCGCCGACGTCGACGGGGTCCATTGCGGATCACCCCCTGTTCGGTGGCTCCGCGCGCAGCGTGAGCGTGTCGGACAGTCCGTCCGTGTCGGACAGTGCGCGGCGGATGCCGATGACGTGCGCGCGGATCGGGCCGCCGAGGCCGTCCGGGTCGGACAGGGTGACGATGTCGGCAAGCTCTAGCCGGGGGTCACCGACCACCGGCACATCGGACAGCACGGGAACCGGGGCGGCAAGGTCGGTCAGCAGTGAGCCGGCGATTGCTGCGGCCGAGTCGCCTTGCTGGCGGTATTCGTTGTTGGGCAAGGAAAGTACGCGCTGTCCGTAGGTGCTGACGGATGCGGTGTTGGTCCAGGTCTGCTTGGTGGTGCTGCCGGAGACGAAGCCTGGACCCCAGATCACCAGGGCGGGCGTTGCACTGTCCCGGGCGAACCGGACCCAGAACGAGTTGGGGTTGCTGATCCTGAGTTGCAACTTGTCGTCGGCTGTCTGGTAGCGGGAGACGGTGACGTTGGAGACACGCGCCCCGGTGTCGCGGTTGAGTGAGATGAACGCGTCCGTGTCCGATGTGCTCGGCCAACTCGTCGGGGGGAGGCTGGTCAGCTGATAGCGGGTGAGCTGCGTCCGAAACGGCAGGGTGATCGTGATCGTGGTCGTTCCGGGCGGTGAGTCCAAGGCAGACACGGCCGGCGATTCCCAGACCTTGACCGGGTCATGGGTTTGCAACCGGGGCGTGTATTCGGCTGTGATCACGTTCCGGACGCTGTCGACCGCCGTGGACACAGTCAGGTCCGAGAGCGACACCGCCGAGGTGAGCGAGCGAACCGGGGCCGCTGTGGCGCGGGCGCGGGCGGTGTCGCGGTTGACGAACGAGAATCGCCCCGACTCGTCGAATCCCACGATGCCGTACTCGGCCGCTACGGCGTCGCGGATGACTTGCCAGCCGTCGCCGTTGACGACGTCGGGTAGGCCAGCCAGCCAGTTCAGGCCGGTGTCCACATCGGCCTGTGACACGTGCGGAATCTTTCCCCAGTTCGCCGGCGGCGTGGGGGCGAGGCTGACTTGCATACATTGCACGGGAAGCGTGCTCGCCGCCCACACCTCGCCGTTCCCGCCGTCCGCGTAGAGGCTGAATGAGGTGAGCGGGACGGTTGCGGGCGGTGTGACGACGCCATCGACCATCCATTGGTGCGTCAGGGTTCCCGCGTGGGCGTCGTACTTCACCCAGCAACCGACCGCGTGCCACGCGGCAGCACCGGAGAACTTGGGCCCGTTGACGGTCAACGTCTTGGTGGCCGCGTTGTAGGCGCTGAGGGTGAGTTGGCCAGCGGTCGTGATGTCGATCTCAAACGTGCCGCCGTTGAACTGCCGTGAGTAAGTCGACGCCGAGATTACCAACCCATCCGCGAAGGGATGGAAAGCGTTGGTGCCGCCCGCTTTGATGTAGAACTCGAACAGGTGAGCCGTGTCGCTGGTGAGACCCGGAGTGAACGGCGCGACCATGTACGTGTTCACGATGGCGACGACGTTCGGGCCGCCGTTGGCGGCCAGCCCGTAGACGCCGGGGATGTAGAGCGGATCGGTGGCGAGGTTGTTCGCCCGGCCGTTCCAATACTCGTGGCTGTAGCCGATGTCGGGAGCCATCCCGCCGTGACAGGTCACGGCCCACAGGCAGTTCGGACGCGGTGGCGGTGAGAAGAAGATTCCGTTGCGCCGCAACACATAGTCCACGATCCACTGCGTGTTGACCAGCCAACGGAAGCCCCAATACTCCGGGTCTGCGTTCATCGCGTCCATCTCGGCGTCCGGCGGGAGGGAGATCGGTACGCGGAGCCTGCCGGCCTGGTCGAGGGATTCCATGCTCACGGTGCGGTCCGCCGAGGACACCGCAAGGGAGCGGGTGGACCCGGTGAACTGCCGCAGCATCGCCGGTCCGGCGTCGGTGGTGAAGCCGAGGTCGCAGGTGATCGGGGTGTCCACCTCCGGCAGGCCGTAGAGGGGACTGTCCGATCGGAACGGTGACAGCATCCGGGCGATGTCGCGCGGGTCGCTGGGACGCTGCCCGCCGAGGCCGGCCGTGAGTTTGGCGGTGGCGTAGCCCTCCACCAACGTGCACTCCGGCGGCAGGTCGCCGGTCAGCGAGCGTTCCACCGTCACGTCCCGGGTGACGTCGGACAGGTCGGACAGGGCGTGGCTGTAGGTGCCGTCACGGCTCCAGTCCGCCCGTAGCGACACCAGCGGGTGACGGGTCGGGGAGTCGACGGCGGCGGCCAGGGTGGGATCGTCGGGGCGTTGCATGGTGCTAGACCTCCAACAGGGTTAGCGCCACCTCGGCGGCGGTAGGGATCGGGTAGGTGGTGGACAGGGAGTCGACGACCACGACGGCCGCGCCGCCGCCGGCCTGCCACCCGGTCACGAGCGGGCCGGCCTCGGCCTGCCAGCCGGACACCGTCAGCGCGCCGCCGGCCGAACTAGCGGCGGCGGACAGGCCAACGCGGATCCACGCGGCGGTAGCGGGCAGGGAGACGGTGAGGGCGGCGCGGGTGCCGGCCGCCCCGGGAGGGCCGGCCGTGCCCTGGTCGACCCGCAGCGCGGCCCCGGTGGCGGTGAACGAGGAGACGGACAGCGCGGCCGGCACGGTGCCGGCCAGCGTCGCCGAGGCAGTGACCGTCTCCCCGCCCAACACGGGCACCACGGCATCGGCGGTCAGCGCGCCGCCGGCCGCCGGCACCGTCCAGGACAGGCCGCCGGCCAACGGCACCTCAGCGACCGTGGGCACGCCCGCCGCCCACGCCACGGTGCCGGCGGTGGCGGTGAACCCGGTCGTGGTGCGGGAGGCCGAGCCGGTGGCGGCCACGTGCGGCGGGAGGCGGTTGACCCGCATGGGGTCGACCAGCCACAGCGGGCCGGCGACCACGCCGAGGTACAGCGCGTCCAGATAGGCGCGGGTGCCGTCATCCAGGTAGGGCCACGCCAGCGTCCACGTGCGACGCACGGCGAGGCGGTCGACGGTGACGCGGCCGGTCAGGGACCGGTGGACCCCGCCGAGGCGTGCGGCGGTCGCCTCGGGTGTGGTGCCCAGGGTCGGGGACGGCAACGGCCGCAGCGCGCCGAGCGGGCCGAGTAGGAACGGCATGTGTCCTCACCTTCTGGCGTTGCGGGCGTTGACGTCGTTGACCAGGCGGGCGACGCCGGCCCCGTCCACCCGCAGCCGGGCACCGTCCAATGCGGCCAGCACGCCGGCGGTCACCGCCCCGGCGAGGGCGCCGCCCGGGTCCACAGTGGATGCAGTGCCGAGAACCGTTGTGCCGGAACCGATAGGGCGAACCGCGGGGCGTCCTATCGGGCCTGTCGTGACGTCCAGCGGCAGGGTTGCGGTCAGGTCCTGGAGGTAGTCACGGACCTCGGGGGCCGCGTCGTCAAACCCGGTGACCAGGCCGCGCATGATGAGTTTCCCGTTGGCCTGCAACAGGATCGCATCCCGCGCGGGCGGCCCCTTCCACTGGCTGATCCAGTTGGTCAACTCGCCGAGCTTGTCCTTGACCCACTGGAAACCGGCCTCGATGCCCTTCACTAAGCCGTTGATCAGATCGCGTCCCGATTGGACCAGCGTGCCCGGCAGGCCGCTTGCCGCCGAGAGCACAGCGTTCGCCAGGCCACGGATGATGTTGAGCACGATGTCCAGCCCGGCGTTCACGACGCCGGCCAGTGCGCCGACGACGCCGTGCACGATCTCGCCCAGCGCCCGCCAGGCACCGGACCAATCACCCGTCAGCACCGCAAGGGCGAGGTGGATCACGCCCTTGACCACCTCCAGCGCGCCCGCGACGACGGCGGCCACGGCCGCGAACACGTCGCTCACGATCAGGCCGAAAGCCTGAATCTGAGGGCTGAGTTCGTTTGCTAGCAACACAACCAGTGGCGTCGCGGCCTGAACGATGGCAGCGAGCACGCCGGCCGCCTGGACCACGACGGGCACCAGCGCGGCGACCAGGGCGACGGCCCCGGGCAGCAGCGCGGACACCAGCTGTAGCAGCGGCGGCAGCAGGCCGAGCGCCGCGTTCACCAACCCCAGCAACGCATCCGCCAGAGGCGGCACCACCGGCAGCAGCCCGGACAGGATGACCCCGGCCGCCGCCGCGAGTTGCTGTCCAACCTGGATCAGAGTGGGTGTCGCGGCGGCAAGGGCGGTGCCGATCACAGCGGCCAGCTGACCCACGGCCGTGGTGATCACCGGCAGGATCGGAGTCAACGCCTGAAGCGTCGCCAGCAGCACCGTGCCCACCGCGCCACTGAGCGACGAGAACGCTTGCAGCACAGAGGAAAGCACGGACAGCAACGCGCCGCCGAACACCGGGACAAGCCCGGCGCCCATGATCGCCAGCTGACCGAACCATTGCGCTGCAATGGAAAGCGCGTTGACGAGAACCGTCCCAAACTGACCGATCAGCGGGGCGGCGGCCTTCGCCAACGCCAGCAGGCCGGGGCCGAGGCTGCCGGCGATGGCGTTGGCCAGCGTGGAGCCGAGCAACTCGGCGACCGACTGAAGTGGCGGAACAAGCGCCGCCACAACGGGTTGCACCGCCGACAGCGCCGGAACAAGGATCGAGGCGGTGGCCTGCGCGGCGGTGCCCAGCAGCGGCGCTACGGCCGCCAGGATCCCGCCCAACGGTGCGAAACCGTTGGCAGCCAACGTCAACGCGTCGCGGATCTGCGGGCCGAGCGCGGAGATGGCGGGGGCGACGCTGGTCACCACCGCACGGCCCAACCCGTCCAGCAGCGGACCGAGGGCAGCCGCCGCCGAGGACAGGCCGCCGAAGATCTGCAACAGGGCGGTGTTGCCGGCGGCGGAGTGCAGGAACGTGTTCAGATTGCCGGTGAGCGACACCAGCACGCCCAGCGAGGTTGTGCCCGCCTGCTCAAGCGCGGAGAACACGCTCCCGACGATCCCGCCGAGGTTGCGCACCAGCGCGACCAGCTGACCGAGCACGCCCAACGCGTTACTGATCCACGTCGACAGCTGACCGCTTTCCCTTGCCCTGTCGACGAAAGCGCCGAACCGGGTTGCCAGGTCGGTCGCCTGCTGTGCGAGTTGCGGCAGGAACGTCGCGCCCACGGCGGCCACGTCCCGCAGCGCCGTTCCGATCGGCACCAGCGCGCCGCCGAGGACCCGCACCGCTGCGGCGGTGTTGGTGAACACCGTCGACACGTCGCCCGACGTGCGGGCCGAGGCGAGGAATCCGGCCAGGCCGGTAGCGGAGGTGTTGAGTGAGCCGGCGATGCCGTCCAAACCGGACCGCAGGACCGGCATGTACTGGCGGCCCAGCGCCGTGACCTCCGTGGACAGTCCACGAAACAGGGTCTGTTGCACGTCCAGGCGGAGATCGGTGAACGCGGGCTGCAACTCGCGGACCGCGACCACTGTGGACCGTGCCGCAGGTGCCAGCGCGGCCAGTTCCGCGGCCAGCTTCGTCGGGTCAGATTCCGTTACAGCGTCGGCAAAACCCTGGAGGCCGAGCTTGAGCGTGACGACCGCCGAGGCGGCCGCCAGGCCGGCGGCGGGCACCAGCAGCAGCGCCCCCGACGCGGTGCCGGCCGCCGCGCCGAGGCCGCCGAGAACCTGAATCGCCTGCCCCACGGCGGCCACCATCGCCCCGTACCGCAACACCGACGCGCCGACCGACAACGTCATGGTGGCGAAGGAAATCCCGGTGCGGTCGGCCGCCCCGCTGACCTCGGACAGCGCCCGCACGGCGGCGGCCAGGCCGCCGGCCACCTTCACGTCCAGCCGGACCGTCTTGCCGTCTTCCTCCCGCCGCACCCGTTCGATGTCCTCTTTGGCCTTGAGCGTGTCGGCCTCGGCCTGGAGAGTGACCTTCAGACCGTCGTCTTCCTTCGCGGCCTCGGCGATGCTTCGCCGCAACTGAGCGGCGGACACCTTCGTGCCCACCGTGATGGGCGGCGCGGAATCCTGCGCCTCGCGGAGCTTCTGGTGAATCTCGGCGATGTCCACGCCGGCCGGAATGATCAGCGTTGGGGCCTTGTCCTGCGCCTCGCGGACCTTCTTGAGCAGGTCCTCCAGCAGCCCCTCAACCGTGGGAAGTAGCTTGAAATAGCCGTGTCCGACGGTAGCCACGGGTCACACCCCCTCGCGCATCAGGCGCGCGATGTCGCGCAACGGGGTGGTGACGGGTTCGGCCTCACCTCCCCGAGGGGAGTCCGGTGTGGACGAACGCCACGGCGGGGCCAGCTGGGCGGGGTCGACGGTGCCGCCCAGCGCGGCGGTGACCGTCGCCCACAGCGCGGTGACACGGCGTTCGACGGCGGCGGTCAGCGCCTCGGCGCGGGACCAGCCGGCGGCCTCGGGGTTGAGCACCCGCCACACCGCCGCGTCCTGCGGCAAATGCCGCACCAACAGGCAGACCCGACGCAAAGTCAGGCCGCCACGGTAGAAGTCCAACAGGTCCACCTGGTACACGCGAAGGAAGTCCGCTTCCAACGCCTCGGCGGTGTCCGTGCTGGACAGCAGCGCGGCGACCGCTAGCGGTTTCCCGCGCCCAACTCCCGCATGATGTTCGTCGAGAACTCCTCGGCGTCGCCAGCGGTGCGGGCATCCTTGCGCCACGTCGCGTACTGGTCGTCGCCGAGGATCAGCCGCAGCGCCGTCAGCGTCTTGCCGTTCTCCTCGGCTTCCATTGCCTCCAGCGGGAAGTCGTCGGCGGACGGGAGTGTGTAGGTGGTGCCGCGCCACGTGACGGTGACGCGGTCGTCGACAGGCTTGGGGGCGGGGCGTTTGGTGGCCTCGGCGCGCTGGCGGGTCGTCACGGCTGTTCTCCTTGGGGTGCCTTGTCGTTGGGGTCGGGGTATTCGTGGGCCAACAGGGCGCGGAGGCCCTTGGCGGCGAACTCCAGCCGCAGCGTCAGCGGGGCCGGTTTGGCGGCCCCGAGGCTGAGCGTCGCGGCGGCCTGGTCGCGGGCGCGGTGATGCGCCAGCGCGTGTTCCACCGTCTCGGCCACGCGCACCAGCTCCCGGCGAACGTCCGGATCGGACATGCCGGCGGCGGCGGTCACGACTTGCCGCCGCTGGTGTTGGGGCCAACGGACATCGCCGCAGCGCCGGCGGCGATGACGGCCGGGTCATCGGTCAGCCAGACAGCGAGCACAGTGGACGATCCGGCCGGCGCCAGGCCCGAGAACGTGAGGCCCCATTGGGCTTCCTGCGTTCTAGTCCACTGTGCATCCTCGGTCTCGGAGACCTCGGCGCGGCCGATGAACAGCCGGTGGTGGTAGATCTCCAACGCGCTGATTTGGTCGGTCCAGTCGATGCACAGCGCGCGGGCGTCTCCCTTGGGAAGCGAGGAGATCTCCGCCCGGTACTTCTTGGATCCCTGCGTCGTCTCGGCGAAGGTCATGCCGCCGAAGTAGACGGACAGGACTTCGGCCTTGGTCTCCTGAAGGGTCGACTTGACCGTCAGTTCCAACGACTTGTAGACGAACCGGGCCGGGGTGAGCGTCTGCCAGGAACTGGTTCCCTCGCGCTCGACCTTCCGGCTGACGGTCACCCCGTCGTCGGTGGACAGTCCCAGCCCGACCCACGGCGCGGGCAGCGCCGTAGCGGGGTCGGTGGGCTCCGGGGTTCCCGGCGGGGCAATGGAGATCTCCCCGATTCCGGGCACCCGAACATGGCTGCTGTTGATCGTCACGGTGGGATGCCTCTCGTGGTACGGGCGAGGCGACCCACCGACACGTCAACCTCCGTGGTCGGGGGCCGCGCGTCGCGGTGATGAACGGGTGGTCAGGTGGTAGGGGTGCGGACGGTGACCACAGCCACCGCGAACGCGATCGGTTCCCCGGTGTAGGGGTCGACATCGGCTATCGGCGCGGTGTCCGGTTCGGACAGGATCAGGCCCGGGGTCGCGATGGCGGTCGCGCGGTCGCACAGCAGGCCGAGCACCAGGCCGGCGATGTGCTTGGCGTCGTGCTCGGTGCGGTGCCAGGCGGTCAGTCGGACGGTGGCGGACTGGACGGCCGGCCACCGCCAGGTGTGGGAGTCCTCGGCGACCACCACCCACGGCAGGGACGGCGGCCCACCGTCGCGGCCGCGCCCGGTTTCGGTGGAGATCTTCAGGCCGGCGGCTACCGGGTCGGCGCGGCCGGTGACGGCGGCCCGCAGCACGCGGGCCACCAGCTCGGCCACGTCGACCGGAACGGGGGCGGTCATCGCTTGCGCTTCTTCCTGCGTTTCTTCCTGCTCTGCGTCCGGGCTTTCCTGTGCGGGTCCAGGCCGATCACGGTCAGGCCGGCGGCCTGCGCCGCCTGCCGCAGCACTCCGTGTCGGGCCTCCATTCCGACCCCGGCGGGGTGCGGGATGGCGACGGTCACGGCGGCCCGGTCGGTCGAGTCCTCGGCGATGATCTCGACCGGCAAGGGCCGGCCGTCGCGGGTGCGCAGACCCCGGGCACGGATGAGCGCCACCATCTCCTCGGCCACCGCGTCCAGCTGTGCCCGCACCTCGGGGCCGCGTAACACTTCCTTGATTCCCTCCGGGTCCAGCACTACCCGGACACCGTTGCGTGCCAAGGGATCAGCCCTCCACGTGTGTGAGTGTCGTTTCGTAGTGGACGTGGCCGGGGCGGGGTTCCCATCGGTGTGGGAAGCCCTGGACCGCGTACACCGCGCCGCCGTACTCGACCCGCTCCCGCGCGGTGACGGGCTGGGCCGTGAACAGCCACCACAGCCCCTCTCGGGACTGCCGGCCCTGCTCCGGGGTGTCGGTGCCGCGCGGGTCGCCCCGGGGCTGTAGGAGGCCGTCCAGCTCCCGCCGGGCGGCGGCGGGGCCGTAGTCCAGGGCAGGCGTGGGGTTGTCGTACTGGTCGACCACCTCGGCCGGGGTGACGACGGTCAGGCGGTGCGGGAGCCTCACGGCGGCACCTCCCCGTCCACGTCCGGCCACCAGGGGAACGGGTAGCCGGCGGATCCGTCCGAGTAGAACACCGCCACCCGGTCCGGGCCGGGGTGATCCCCGGCGCTGTAGGGGGTGCGGGTGCTCTGGAGTCCGCCCTTGCCGGCGAACCTGCGCAACAGCCGTAGCTCGGCCTCGGTCAGGTAGACGTCACTGCCACCGTCGTAGCGGTAGGAGTACTCGCCGATGGTCTCCCCGCTGTAGCCCTCGGGGTTGCGCACGACGCGGCCGGCGGCCTTGCACACGACGGTGACCACCAGCGGCGGTGTGGGCGGGCCGAGCAGCGCCGCCGGCACCTCGGCCCGCACCAGCGCCGAGGCGTCGGCCAGCGCCGCCCACGCCCGCCCCTCATCCGGGGTTCCCGCCAGCGGCCGCGTGCGGTTCTCCAGTTCGGACAGTGCCACCAGAACCCCGCCGCCAGCCGGCGGGGTCGTCACGATGCGGCCGTGGTCAGCCGCAGCGCGCGGGACACCGCCCCGGCGTCCAGAGTGGTCGACACGCCCGCCAGGGTGGACACCACGCTGCGGTCCTGTTGGAAAGCCGCGTCGTAGTCCCGGACCAGTCGCATCGAATAACCGTTGTAGGTCATGCTCTGTCCGAACGTCGCCCCGGCCGGCACGACCAAAGCCCTTGAAGCCATGGGGAAAGCTGTCGTGTGGTAGGCGACGGCGCTGCCGGTGGCCACGAAGTTGCTCGGTACGACCGTGAAGCCGTACAGCCGGCCAATGACGGCCTCCCGCAGAGCGAGCGGCGAACCGCTGACGTCCGCCGGGAGCAGCCTCTTGCCGGTGTCGTTGAGCAGCATCGCCTCAACCTCGGGCGACACCGCGAAGTACCGCTGATCGAACGGGACACCAGCCTTGTTCAGCCTGCGACGGGCCTCGATCATTCCGTTGTGGACGTCGGACCCGTCGGCCTTGAGCGTGAGCGCGCTGACGAGCGCGTTCATGTTGGCGGCGATCAGGTTCTCGATCCCGCGACTGATCGCCTTGGCCTGCGGGGTGGCCACCTGAAGCGTGAAGTCCTTCAACGCCAGCGTGAGCTGTTCGTCCGGCAGCGCCACGCCCTTGTACAGATAGGACGCCAGCTTGACGTCAACCGGCGTCTCCTGAAGATCATCGATCACAATGGGCTGACCGGCCGCCCTGTTGAACGTCCTTGCCTCGCCGGCGATTCCCTCGATCCGAACGGTGACGGTGTCACCGACCTGCCCGCCGAAATCGGACTCGGCGTCGCGCCACACGGTCGCGCCGAGGACCTGCTGAGACTCCAACGCCGCAATGCCAGCGGCGGCAATCGTCTTGGGTGTGAGGAATACGTTGGCCACTGGGGGCCGCCTCCTTCTCGGGTGGGCGAGGCGGCCCACCGACACGACGCCTCCTGTCTCGGGGGCCGCGCGTCGCGGGGTGATGGGTGTCCGGCGGGTACGTCACCGGTACGTGATCGGGCACGAACAGGTACGTGATCCGGGTGCGCCGTTCACGTACTCGGTTTCGGGCAGCTGGGTTACTTGCCGCCGAACAACAGGCGGGTGATCGCCTCGGGGGTGTCCTCGGTCGGCGGGGTGCCGGTGGAGGCGGCTGGCCGCAGCGTCTCGACCGGACGGCCCGGCGGGGTGCCGCTCGGCGCGGCCGAGGCCGGCCCGGTCGGGGTGGTGCCGCCCAGCAGCGCGGCCAGCGCCGCCGCGTCCGCCGCCATCTCCTCGGGGGTGCCGCCGCGTAGCCGGTCGGCCAGCTGGTCGGGCAGGCCGGCGGCGCGGGCGGCGGTCATCCGCGTCAGCGCTCCCTCGGCCTCGGCGACCTGGCGGCGCAGGGCCTCGGTCGTGGACTCCAGTTCGGACGTCCGGGAGGCGGCGGAGCGGGCCTCGGTCAGCTCGGCCGTGACCGCCGCCAGGCGGGCGGACAGCTCGGCCGGGTTGCCGCCGGCCGGGCCGGCGGCCGGTGGCGCTGCGGCCGGCGGGGCGGTCGGCGCTGCGGGAGCGGGCGGGATCGTCTGGGCGGGCGGGGTGGCGGCCGCCGAGGCGGCCGGGGTCGGATCGGTCACGGTGTTGTCCTCCATCGGTGATCAGCGCCGCCGCCGGCTACGTAGCGGCGGCGGCCTTGGCCTTGTCGCGCTGCTGCGCGTAGTACGCCCGCCGGAATGCCCGCACGGCCGCTTTCCCCTTGTGGCCTTCGTCTTTGACGGCGGTCTCCCAGAGCGCGGCGTGTGCCTGCGACTGGGCGGAAAGCGGCGTCCCGTAGCGGTAGACGGTCTCAATCTGGCAGTTGCATCCGGTGTGGAAGGTGTCCACCTGGCCGTCCACGTACCGGTCCCGGGCGGATTCCTCACTGGCGTACAGGACTTCCCGCCCGGCGAGCATGGCGCACCAGAAACACGGGTCGTCGGAGGTGACGCGGCGGTAGCCGACCGCCCGCCGGTCGGTGCGGGCGGTGCGTTCCACATGGGAGCGTCCGCCGTTGGTGACGTGGCGGGCGGCGGCGGCCGCGACCTCGGGGCCGGCCTTGTCGGCGGCGACGACGGGCGGAATCCCGTTGCTGCTCAACGTCTTGACCCGGGATGGGCCGGTGGCCAGCAGTGAAGCCGCGGCCGCTTTGGGCCACTGTGGATTGTCGGGCGCCGGGGGTGGCGCCGGGCCGGCCGAGCGTCCTAACTCGATAGTCCGGAACTCCAGGAAGTAAGTCTGAGCAAGGGAAATCGAGGTGGCACGGTTGTGGCGGATCAGGTCGAGGACCTGCGTCAGCCAGCCGTCCACTGTGCCCGCGAGGTTGAACGGGTCCACCCTGGACCACAGGGTGAGCATGTCCGCGACGGTGGCGGCGGCCAGCCGGCCCTGTGCGCGGCGGTGGTTCTCCGTCGCCGTGGCGGCGGTCAGGCTCGGCACGGTCAGCCCCCGGGGTTGGCGCGGCCGAGCACATCGGCCAGCAGCGCGTGTCCGTCAGGCTCGGCCGGCATGTCCTGCCACCGCTTCACGTCGTTGTCGGTGACGCCCGGAAGGCGTTCCCACGTGGCGGCGGCCGGAACGCCCAGCATCGTGACGGCCTTGCCCCAGGCGTCCACCACGGCCGCCAGCGACCGCGTGCCGGTGTCGCGCCACCGCACCTCGGCGGCCATGTCCGACCAGCCGGCCGTGTCGCCGGCCGCCAGCGAGCACAGCCGCAGCACCTGTCCCCAGGACTCACCATAGGACGTTCGCCGCTCACCAACCCGTCGCTGTAGACCCTGTTCCGCTTCGTCCAAGGCGTCGGCGGCAAGGTTGGTCAGCGACCCTGACAGCGTGTGCGGCGGGGTCTGCGTGAGCGCCGCGAGGTGCCGGAGGACTTGCTCCAGCGCTGCCACGTAGCCGGCGAGGTCGGTGGCGTCGAACGAGCCGAACCGCGTTTCTGGACTGTCCGAGTGCAACAGTCGGTCCGGTCCTATCGGCGGCTCGTTCCCGTCGTCCAGTTCCAGGCCGGCGGCCCAGCGCTGGCGGTGCGCCCCGTGTTCCTGCGCCATCATCAGTTGAAAGACGCTGAGGTTGTAGCGGTCCTGAACGTCGATGATCGGCGCGACCACGCCGGGCCGTTCCCCGTCCAGGTCTTCGTTGTCGGAGAACTTCACGACCGGGCAGACGCCGAGGCCGTGTTCCCGTGTCTCCACGTAGGACAGTTCCCCGGTGCGCTGGTCGCCGGCCAGGAAGTAGACGGCCTGGTCGTCGTACAACCTGAACACCTGCGCCGGGCCGGTCGGCCCCCATGACGTGCCGCGCGCCACGGCGTACACGGGCCATTCGTCGGTGTTCTCATCGGCGTAGACGGCGGTCATGGTGCGCGGCGACGCGCCCCGGATCAGCGGCACCGGGTCGCCCGGGGTGACGGCGGCGAAGCTGTGCCCGTACTCCAGCGCTGAGCGGTGGACGCCGGTTTGCCTGCGTGCCATGCGGTTCGCCGTCCAGTAGGACCAGCCGCCGCCTTCTGTGCCGTCCGGTGTGGAGGCGGCGCGGTAGCCGTCCACGTAGAGGTTCTGCGCCATCAAATCCAGGATCAGCCGGCACCAGTTGGTGCGCGCTTTCCTGAGCAGCCAGAGGTAATGGGCCTTTGCTGTCTTGGGCGCATACGGCAAGTCGTGTTGACCCTTGACGTAGCGGTGGACGTGGTCGTTGTGGTCCTGGTCGGGCCACATCGCGATGACGCGGGCGGCCACGTCGGTCGCGTCCCGTTGGGAGAGAACCGCCACGTGGGCTCACCTCCCTTACATGGCAATGGGTTTTAGGTGAACACGCGGAGCTTGCCCGCGCGCTTGCGACTGCGTTTCGCCCAGGCGGGTGAGGAGAGCACCAGGCGGCGGGCGTGCCGCGCGCCGATCAGGCACACCGCAAGGTCGATCTTGTGCGGTGACTCGCGGCCTTCCTTGGCGACCGACACGCCGTAGCGGTTCGGGGCTCGGCGGGCGTTGAGCACGTGCCGCCGTAGCCGGCGGTCCCCGTCGTGGGTCATGGACTGGTCGCGGATGTCCACGAGGGACCGTTGCGCGGCAACGGTGAATTCCTGTGTCCGGGAACGCATGTCGAACGCCACCGCGTGGTGGGTGCGGCCGGCGGTCGCCTCGATCAGCAACCGGTCCCCGAACGCCAACGCCCAGCCGTCCACGTAGGACTCGAACTCGCGGACGTCCGCGAGGAACGCCACCACGTCGTACTTGTCGAATGCGTCCCGCACGGCCCGGTCCGCCTCGGCGCGGTTGACCTCCCACGCCTTGCCCGCCACGCCCTCGGGCTTTTCCTGGACGTGCAGCACGACCGGGTGGCCGTCGGAGATCCGCACCGCCACCAGACCGGTAGCGTCGTCGTTTTTGGATCCATCAAAGAACATTGCGATTGTGTCCTTTTCGGACACTGGTTCCCGCGGAGCAAGTCCGCAGGCGTCCCACTCCTGCGCCGTGACCCACGCCGTTGCCGACGCTCCGCGCTGGTTGAAGAAGTATCTCCGTGACTCCTCAACGGTTTTCGTCACGTCCCAGAACTCGGACTCGACGATGCTGGCGAGATCCATCCACTCTGCCGCCGGCCCGTATGCCTCGGCCAGCGCGGCGACCATCGCCGTCATGTCCGTCAGGTCCACATCGGCCGGTGCCTGCCGGTGGTCCCACAGCAGCCGAGAGGCGCGGGACCGTCCCTCTCGGATCGCCTGGGCCTGCCGGTCGACTTCCTCCAGCACGGAGTCTTCGCCGGCCTGGTACATGGTGGACGTCATCAGCCCCCATGGCTCGCCGTCCTTGCGTTTGCGTAGGTTGCGGTCGACCGTGCGGAACATCCTGCGCAACTCGCCGGTGATGTAGAGGTGCGGTTCGTCGAACACCGCCAACGTCTCCTTGCCACCGTCCTTTGCGGACGAACTCGCGGTGGACGGGACGATCTCACCGCCGCCGGGGATCACGATCCGCGTGAGGCCGGCGGCCCCGGTCGGCAACCCCTCGGACAGCGGCCCCTCGGTCAGGTTGTGGTGGACGACGTCGTAGGTGTTGCCGGCCTGAGTCTCTTCTGTTGCCAGGCAACGGATGTAGGGGTAGGTGACCATGCGGCCCATGGGTTCGCCGGGCGCGTACTCATACACGAAGTCACGCCACCGGAAGACTTCTCCTCCTTCGGCGAACCCGCTGAACCGGGCCGGGCCGAACGCCTCGAACAGCGCCAGCCACCCGGCTAGCTCGGACTTGGCGCGGCCCTTGGGGCGGACCAGGGCGGCCCGGGAGTACAGCCGGCGGCCGGCGGTGCCCAGCGCGTAGGCGTCCACCAGGAACCCGGCGAATTCGTCGTCCAACTCGGCCGGGTCGCCTTGGATGTCGCCGGGGCCGTGCACCGCCCAGTGCTCCACCCACGCCGAGGCCAGCCAGCCCAGCGACCGGCGGCGGTTGTGGGCGGGGGCGTAGACCAGTTCGCGCGGCACCGGGTCACGTCTCCTCGGCCAGCCTGCGCCGACGATCGGACAGCCGCGTCACCACGGCCGTGTCCGCCACGGCGGCCGGCTGGTCGCTCTGCGGTGCCACGTAGCGGATCCGCAGCTTGAGCCGGTCCTCATGGGTCAGGCCGAGCTTGCCGGACCGTAGCCGCAGCTCGGCCGCGCGGCTGCTCTCGCCCCGCCAGAACTCCTCGACCAGGACGGCGGTTTCCAGGCCGAACCACCAATCCGTCTCCGTCCACAGGAGAGCGTGCGGCATGTGCCGCACCGCCTCCCACCACGCCACGGTCTGTGGGTGCCAGCGTGCCCGCCCACGCCGAGGAAGGTCCGGCGACGGACCCGCGTAGGGGACGGCCTCCACCGTGGTCCAGTCGTATGTCTTCGGATTGCGGTTACGCGCATTCTCACTCGGCGGGCGACCCGTTAGCGCCACGATTCCACCCCCATTTATGGAATGCCCGGCGCCCATTACTCAATGGGCCACCTGAAGTTGCCTCACAAACGCGATTCGAGGCGTTTATGGAATAGCCCTGCGGCCGCATTTATTAATGCATTGTTGTCGCATTTCCGCGCGATTTGTGGGGGCGAGGCAAGGCTGTCACTGATCGTGAGCGGACCCACTCCAGCGGCCCCCGCTCCAGATACCCGAGTTTCATACGGACCGCGAATAGCTATGACGTACCGGTACCGGGCGTTTCCGCCTCGGGGGTACCCCCCACCCCGGTCACACACAGTCAGCGCCGACGACCAGGCCGAGCCTGGCGACCGTCGTTCTGTGCCGCTGGTGCTGCGGGTTCCTCGGTCGGGCCGGCCTCGGCGGCCGCCTGGACGCTCTCACCGTCCGCGTAGCTGGCCTGCCCGGCGTCGTCCACCAGCTCGGGCACCGCGACCGCGAGGCCGGCGGACAGCAGCCACTCGGCCGCCGCGTCGTCCCGGTCGATTACCTCGCCCACAGCACTTCCGCCAAGGGCCTGATTCAATCGCACTCGCATTGCAATTCACTCCCATTCATCGGAGATATCCGGGGTGTTTCTCGGGTGGTCGGCGGACCGGCACGCGGCGCGCTGCGGCGGCCTGCCCACCCTCGCGTCCGGATTTGGACGCGTGGCACGGGGAGCACACCCCGCGCAAGTTCTTTGGGCGGTGATCGTCACCGCGTTGAATGTGGTCGACCTCGGTCGCCGGCCGTCGCCGGCATATGCGGCACGCGGGGTCGCGGGCGAGGATTCGGGCGCGAATGCGGGGCCAGTCCGGCGGGAGGCGAGCGGCCCGGTCGCTGGTCTCCCAGCCCATCGTGACCACCCCCAACCGATCGGCGGCTGTCCACATCGGACGCTGGGAACGGGAGCGCCCCGACGCGGGGGAAGGTGCGTCGGGGCGCTCAACCGTGGTGAGTGGCGGTGCCAGGGGGGAGGCACACACCACCAACATGATCCACGCTACGTTCGGTGCTGGTCAGAGGCAAGCGACTTCGCAGACTTTGTTGCCACAGCGCCACATCGGACAACATGCCGCACCTGGCGAGGCGGAATCCCTTGCCAGGTGCGGCATTTGCCGCACCTCACGCGCTGGAGGCCAACGCACCCGCTCTCCGCCGGGACCACGACGTCAGCACCTCGGCCCGGTCGTACAGCGGCCGGGCCTTGTCGCCGTGGCGCTTCCACTTGTCCTCACTGCGCCACCGCCGCAGCGTCCCCGTGGGCACGCCCAGCCACGCGGCCAGCTCGGCCGTGTCGGACAACGGCGTGCCCTGCGCCACCGACAGCGCGTCCCACTGCTCACGCGGCCAACTGGTCCCGCAGGAACGGCAGACGATCCGGGCCGCGCCGACCCGCACCCGCAGCGCCGCCCCACAGGTGCGACCGCGTCCGGTGGACACCGGGCAGCAGCCCACGGGCAAGTGCTTGTCCAGCAGCCCCAAGGCGGCCCGCATACTGCGATGCAGGGAGGTGACCTCGGCCGCTAGGTCGGACACCCACGGCTGACGGGTGATCCAGTCCAGCCAGCGAATCAACAGGCTCACCTCACCGGAGACCGTCCGCCGGCCGAGGCCGAGCGTGCCGGACACCTCCGTGCGCAGCGCGCCCAGTTGCGGGAGCACCGCGCCCGCCCACGGCTGTGTGTTGCACCAGTCCAACCAGGACACCAACAACGTGGCGTCGCGCCGCTCGGCCTCGGACAGCGCGGGCCGCACGCCCGTGTCCGTCCGCACGACGTCGGCCCACGCGCCCAGCACCGCCAGCACGCCCACGGGTTCGCCATCCTCGGCGGCGCTGCGGGGATCGGTCAGCGCCAACACCGCGTCCACCGCTGGCGACCGTGGCCCGTATCCGGGACTCGCTCTCCCCCCGCCCGTGGACGGTGCGGGCACGGTCGCGTCTTCGGTCAGCGCGTACAGCTCCACCAGCTCCCGCAGCGTCGCCCGCAGCTCTTCGGCGCACGGGTCGCACGTCAGGTAGCCGGCCTGCGCCGGATACGCGCCGCCCGCCGCCGAGCGGCAGCCGAGTACACAGGGGACGATGGTCGATGCGTTGTGGTTCAACGGTTTTCCTCCGGATCGTCATGGGCGCCACCGGTCTCGGGCCAGCCCATGGCCTCCCGGATCTTGGCCATTCCACGATGGATTGTCGCGGCGTTGCGTGCGTTCTGCTCGGCGTCCAACCCGTGGCGGCGCAACGCTTCACCGTTGCCCTTGGTGCGGCGCGCGGCGCGGATTCGCCTGATCAGGTTGAACGGGGACAGCGTCTCCGGGCTGGTCTGGGCGTGGGCGATGACGGCCGCCTGGCACTCGCCGAGGCTGTAGCCGGCAAGCGCGTCCCGCCACTGCGCCACGGTCTCCTCCGTCGGGGCCTCCACCGGCCCGCCGTAGGCGACCACCAGGGCCAGCAGCACCGCCACTTCAGCCCGGGACATCGTCCCGGCGGCCGCGCCGGTCACGGGGTCCACTCCGGACCGGTCGACGTGTGCGCGGCGGCCAGGTCGCGCGACCGGGACGGGTGCGGGGCGGCCAGCGCCACCAGCTCACCGCGCCGCCGGCCCCGAGCGATCTCCCGCGTGCAGGGGCGGCCCGGCCCGGCGTGGCAGTGCGGGCACGCCTGGTCGAGCACGCCCAGCGCGGCGGGGTCGGCCACCGCGCGAACCCAGCCCATCCGGCCCGCCACGGCGTCCACGATGGACCGGACCCGCTCCGGGGCCGTGGGCTGCCCGGCGGGCAGCGCCAGCAGCTCGGCCATCGCCGCCGGCCCCGACCGCATCGCCCGTAGCCGCTGCGTGACGTGGCCGGGCATGAGCCATGCGGTGGACTCGGCGAAGTGCGCGTGCACCGCCTCCACGGCGTCCGTGAACGCCCACCGTCCACGGTGCGCGGCCTCGGCCCACGCGGCCACGGTGGCCTCTCCGGGCTTGCGGTTGTCGTAGGCCATCGCCACCGCCAGAACGGCGCGGATCTCCTGCTCTGTCATGGTTTCCCCTCGGTCAGGGCAAGCGGTCCGGTCGTGGTGCCGCCGCCGAGAAACGCGGCGATGTTGGCGTCGGTCGCGCTGACCGGGCCGCCGCCGGCCGCCGGTCGGTGACGCCGAGGCGGGGCCTGGACGTCGCGTTCGGCGTCGCGCTGGGCCTTGCGCATCCAGGTCCGCCAGGCCGCCGGCCAGTCCATTTTGGACGCCCTGCCGCCGCTGGCAGCGGTCCAGTAGTCCACGAACTGGTCCGTGTCGGTCCGGCCCACCAGCGGGGTGTTCTGCCGCGCCCAACGGATCATGTCCTCGGTGACGGTGAAGTCCCCGGGGATGCGGCACGCTCGCTTTCTTGCACCAACAGACGACGAAGGAGTCTGTTGGTGTTCTTTATCTTGTATCTCTTGTCTTTTACTACTAAAGATCAAAGGGGTGTGACCGACCTGCGACTCCGCTGCGAGTCGCGGCGGTGTCACGCGTGTGTCACGCCGTGACGGCGGTGGGGTTGACGTGCGCCGACGCTGTTGGCGGGCGCGGTCCGCGTCCCGTTTCGCTTCCACGTAGTCGCTGCTGGCCTGCCTCGGCCAGACGACGAAACGGAAGCCTCCGCGCGTTCGCTTCCAGATGCCGCGCGCCACCAGCTCGGCCGGGGGCTGTTCGTCGTGGACTTGGAGCACGGCCAGGGCCGAGGTCGGCACGAACCCATCGGTGAGATGGTGTGTGGACCAGGACACGGACCGAGTCCAGAGCGCGACGGCGTCACCGGAGATACCGAGGAACGCGGGATCGGCGTAGAACCCGTCAGAGAGCGGGAAAGTGGCCATGTCAGCACCCCACCGACCCGGCGGTGTGGGTTGTCATTCTGCTGTCCTCCTGTTGTGCGGGAAGGGCAAAGGGCGCGCGAGGCCGTCACCGGACCCGTGGCGGGTCCGGCGCTGGCCTCGGTGTAGAGCGGTTAGGCGGTGACGTTCTCGACCAGCGCGGCGGCGCGAGCGATCGTCCCGGAGTGCTTCTCGGCGATGCGGGTGCGCTGGGCCGGCCACCGTGAGTCTGCGGTGACGGCGTCCCAGCGCGACAGTGCGGCGTCCAATGTGGCGGCGGCCTCGGCCGCCTCGGCGTGCAACGGCCGGCGGCGCGGCGGCCCCGATTCGGCCGGCCCCGATTCGGCCGGCCCCGGCTCGGTGTCCGCCTCGGCGCTGGGCTTGCCCGGGGTGGCGTAGGACTTGCCGTCCACACCGACCACCGGGACGGGGACGGTGTCCGCCTCGGCGGGCAGGTCGCGCCGAACGGTGCGCTGATCGACGCCCAGCGCCACGCCAATCGCCCGGGTGGACAGCCCTTCCTCATGCAGCCGCGCCACGATCTCCTGACGCTGCGGCCGGGGCAATCGCACGTGGTGCCCGCCGAACTCGCCGGCCACGTACTCCTCCCACGTGCCGTAGCCGAGCTGCGTCCAGTCGCGACGCTGGTAGGCGGTCACGACGTCGTCTTGCAGCTGCGCCACCACGCCGATGCCCACGCGGATGCGGTCCGCGCGGGCGCGTGCTTCCTCCAGTGTGGATATCGGGACGTCGCCGGCCTCGGCCACGTCTGTCACGGTCGCCAACTCAGCTGGCATGACAAACCCCCCTTGTGGGTGCGGGATGTGCCGCCAGCCGCAACCGGGTGCGGATGCGGGCAGCGGTGTAGGTGGACATGCGGATGCGGGCCGCCACCTCGGCGTCCGTGCACCCTCGGCGGTGAAGCCAACTCACCGCCAGCTCTCGCGCGTGCGTGCTGACCTGTTCGGCGACAACCTCGCCGCGAACACAGCGACGGGCGGCCTCAGCGTCCACATGGGACTCCCCGGCGCCCATCACTGATCCTCGCCAAATACCATGTGCTCCAACAGGTCTGCGTTCATCTCGTACACGCGTTGCGGCTTGCCATGGTTGCCCGCGGTTCGGTCGTCACACTCCACGTAGCGGCCGGTGTCGCTCAGAAGTCCAAGCCCAATAAGGCTTTTCACTGTCGCGCCGACGACGGCCGGGTTGGTCGACTTGGGAATGTAGGGCCGCATCGTGTTCGCCGTGGTCCTCCAGAAGACGTCATCGGCGGCGCTGCGCAACACTGCGCTGACCACCGCTTCCAGGCTGTCCCGGTTGGACGGGTCGCCGACCAGCAGCGCGCACACGGCGTCCACCGCCTTGTTCGGCGGGTCCGTCTTGCTGGCGGGCAGTGGCTTGCGGGCCTCGGCGCGGCGGGCGACCACGCGCACCGCCGCGCCGATGTCGGCCGCCGTCCACCACAGCTCACGCTCGTCCGTGCACAGTGGATGCACGCCCCGGCCGACGACGTCCCACAGCTCACCGCCGCAGACCCGGCACACCGTCGCCCGCCGTACCTCGGTCATGGCACCAGAAGGAACGTGGTCACTGGCTTGGTCTCCATGCACAGCCGGGCCACGCGCGGATAGCACAGCTTGACCAGGTTGGCGGACAGCGACGTGCGCATGACGGTCTTGTTCGTCACCGCCACCTCACCGCCGATCAGCCCCGCTTCGGCTCCGCCGAGGTCGCGCCGCACGACGGATCTCAGTTCGTCGCGCGCCTTCTTCAACCGCGTTATCTGCCGTTCCACCTGGGACAGCATGTCGACGTGGGCGGCGAGGTGATCAAGGTCGGCGGTAGGCGCCGCAACGTCCATAGTGGACAGAGTGACTCGAATCGGCATGGCTGGTTCGCCTCCTGACGGCTGGGCATGGCTGGTGACCACGGGGCTTGAGACACGGCGTGCGCGTGGCCACGGCGGACGTGCGCCACCCACGGACGCCTCCCTCCCCAGGGCGCTTTCCCTTGCGGCGCAATGCCGCACCTGCGTAACCCCAGCTCCCATGCTGGTCGCCCTCCACCTTGATCACATTTCGATGCCGTGTCAAGTAAGCGGACAAGTGCCGCACCTGCGTGTGCAACCACAGATGACAGGAAGGCACGAGAGATGCCAAGATGAGACAGGGGACGGCGCGGGGCCGCCGTCCGTCGCACAATCCAGGTGCGGCATTTGCCGCACGTGCCTTCCAGGGGGGACGGCACGCACCGCTGACGGGGTAGGCGGACAGGAGGGACGCTATGGGGCGTAACAGAAAGCAGTCGGACGAACACAGTCCGTCTGTGTCCACGGAGGACAACGAGCTAGAGACCGTCGACACCCGCTTGCCCATGGACGTGGTCCGGCTGGAGTGGACGGGAGGAATGAGCGTCCGCAGTCTGGAGGCGCGGGCGGGCTTCAACCCGGGGCGGTTGTCGCAGTGGCTGCGGCCCAACAGGCGCGGCATATATCCGACCGTCTACGGCCTCCAGTCGTTCGCGAAGGCGTACCGCGTGCCGCTGGCGGTGATCTCGCGGGCGTTCGCCGCAGAGGCCGGCATACCCGAGCTACACGCGGGCGACCCGCGACCGCCCGGGCCGCCGGAGTACACGCCCGAGGAACAACAGCTGGTGGAGGACTTCCGACGGACACAGGAACCGGTGCGCTCACTGCTGGCCGCACAGGTGCACCTGGCGGCCGAGCGAGAGGGCCGCCGCGAGGTGGCCGAGGAGACCGCGTGACGGGATGCGTGGAACCACGTATGCCGCGACGCGTCGCCACGTACCGGCCGCCGGGGACTACGTATGCCGGTCCCCGGCAGCACGCAAGCCCGTTGGTGGCACTACGTATCTGAGTCCAATGTGGACGTAGAAACCGCCACTCGGCCGATGTGTTCAACGTCGAATGTTGCGCCGTCTGGGTGACTTCTCTTGCAGTGTTTGAAAAATCCGTGCTTCGCGGGTTGAGTGGGAGCGCATACACAGCAGTAACCAGCACTGACCGGCTGGACCCGTGGCTGAGCACGGGCGGGCACGGTAGAGGGCTGCCACCTCGCGCATGGGGCCGGGGTGTCACGCAGAGGGGGATCACGTGAACGACGGGGTGTTTCGGGTCGTGGATGGTCTGGACAGACCGTGGGCTGTCCGGATCGGCCTGGACGGCCGGCCCACGGTCTTGATCCGCCGGGGTGAGGTTCTACACCCGATGCTGCTGCGCTGGCTGCTCGGCGTGGCCGCCCAGGTGCCCGCACAGCGCCGCGCAGCACCGCTGGCACCGCCGGCAGCCAGGCCGGCCGAGCGGCTCGTGTACGACGTCGCGGGAGGCGCGGCCTGCGCGACGCTGCCCAAGATCGAACTAGCCGCGCTGCGCTGGCGGCCGCGCGTGGTGCTGACAGTGCACACCGACCGGGGGCCGCTCGTGATCGGCGACACCCCCACTCAGACGACCGGGCCGGCAGCAGCCGGCGGCCCGCCTGTCATCGGCGGTGATGAGCTGGTGCCGCCGGCCGCCGAGTTGCCGGCCCGGCCGAGCCTCGCTGGCCACCAGTTCGGCCGCGTGACGGCCCGCAGGCGGGTGCACCGTTGGGTGTCGGTCGCAGTGCTGGCGGTCGGGGTGCTGTGGGTGGCCGACACGTTCGACGACCAGCCGGCAGACGGCCGATACGGCGTCGCCGAGGATGTCCGCATGGAGGCCGTGACGGTTGTGACGCACGCACCGCCGCAAACCTGGCCCCGCATCACCACCTACTAGAACGCCTCCTCCGGCCCGATCGGTGCACCGTGTAGAGGGGTTACGCTGGTGACAACCTCTTCGCCGAGGCAACGCCCCCGGCCGACGGGCCGGGGGTTCGGCGAAGGGGACCAGGCGAAGAGGGTGACCGCATGAGCGGAGTTGATGAGCTTGCGGGGCTGCCGGTTGGGCAGCGCGTACAGACGATCCGCGAGCGACAGGGGAAGGCTCGCGCCATCGTCGGCGGGTTGGTCGGCCGGAATGAACAGTGGCTCAAGCGCGTAGAGAAAGGCACTACGCGCCCCACTTGGGAAGACCTGTTCCGCCTCGCTGACGTATTGGGGCTTGAACACATCGAGGACCTTACGGGAGACATGGGTACATCACCTATGGGTGTGCTGGGGATGGGCCGTCGTGTTGGCCATGACGCGGTGCCCGCAGTTCGTGAGGCAATTGAAGAGATGCCACTAGCGGTTGCGGATACGCCTCCGTCAGATCCGGGCGAATTGGCTGCACGAGCAGCGTCCGCATGGGCACTGTGGCACTCTTCGAGCACTCCGCGCGCAAGTGTCGGACAGGTATTGCCACAACTGATTCGTGACGGTCGGCACGCGGCACGAGTCCTTGAAGGAATCCCGCGCCGCGAAGCTTACGCCGCACTTTCCGGTGCCTACGCATTGTCAGAACAGTTGCTGGCATGGGTGGCGGATCCGGCATTGCTGTGGCTTGCGGCCGACAGGTGCATGGATGCCGCGATGCAGGCTGACGACCCCGAGACGTTGGCCGGGGCGGCATGGGTCCTGGGCAACGTCTGGCGGGCTACTGGCCGCGAAGACGACGCGCTAGACCTGGTCACGGACGCCGCAAATTTGCTGGAACCCTATTTGAATGGCGACAGTGTCAACACCCGAGCACTTTGGGGCGCGTGTCAGCTCCATGTCAGCATCACTGCGGCGCGGCTTGGGCGAGAAGGCGACGCGTTGTTCCGCCTTGACCAGGCCAACGATATGGCTGGGCGGCTACCAAAGGCGTTCGCGCATTCGTGGACAATTTTTGGTCAGGCCAACACGGACCTGACTGGCGTCACTGTCCATGTGGACCTACACAAGGGCGGTCGCGCACTCGACCGCGTGAGTCAGGTTGATCCTGATTCCATTCCCTCGCTTGACCGGCGTGCACGACTCTGGTTGGAAACTGCACGGGCATACGCGCAAAAGAAGGACTACACGAGCACGTTGCACGTGATGCAGCGGGCAACATCAATCAGCGCGGAATCCATGCGGTCCCACCCGTTGGCGCGCGGCATCGCGGGCGAACTCGTGACCTCCGGCGGCCGGCTGGTGGCGAGCGAGGCTCGCGGCCTGGCGAAGGTGCTCGGTCTGGCCGTGTAACGGTCGGAACGTGTCCCCCCTTTGAGGGGGTCAGAACTTGACCCCTTGACACCCGGTTCAACAACCGAACAGCAAGCGCTGAAGATCACTCCTACCGTCATCGGCCGGCACTGACCAGGCTCGATGCGCGGAGGAGTGATCTTTTATGTGGAGCGACAGTCTCGGCGTGTTCAGCGTCGTTGGTGGCTTGCTCGGCATAGGTGCCGCGTTGGGCGGAATGGTCGGTCTCTGGCGCTTCGTAGAGCACCGCCGATACCTCCGCGACATCGATGCCACCGACCCTGTAACCGCTCACCGTCCGCCGGTCAGATCACACCGTCGTTTCCGGCTCGTGTGGGGCGGTGGCCGTCATGTCGGCTGACGCTCTCGGCGGGCTCGTGTTCCTGTGCGGGCTCGGCGCGGTGCTGACGGGTGTGTTCGGCGGCCGTGTCATCGGCGAGCGGCTGCTCCGCTTGCACTTCCGGCGCGCTCACGGCATGAGCCCGCTCGACGCCCGGGTTACCGCCGAGCTGGTCATTGCCGGCATGGTCGAGCCCCCGGCGCGTCGCCGCCCCGCTCGGCCGTTGCCGCCGGCATCCGGCCGTAGTTGGTTTGTCCGGGGTGGTTCGTCGTGAGCTACCGAGCGGATGCCTTGTGGTGCATAGGGATTATCGGCGGCGTCGGCGTGCTGGGCATCCTCGGTCTGCTGGCGACAGTCAAGTACGACAGCCCTCGACACGCGCTCGCCGCATTCATGCGCCTTGCCGGCCGGCCCTTCCTGCGGCTCTACCGGCGGCTCGACAGGGGGCGTGACTGATCATGATCCTGATCATTGCCCGGATTGAATTCGCAGGCTTTCTGTTGGTGCTGCTGGGTTCTGTCGCTGCCGCCTACATGTGTTCACGCCGGCTGACGATCGGCGACGTGCTCGCCCGCGCTCGAACCATTCCCGTTCTACGGATCGTCGTCGTCGCGTTGCGCCCTCGCTGGCTGCACCGTCGCGCCGATCCGGCCTGCCGGCCGGCGTGGTCCCCGACGCGCCGACCGGCCCCGATCCCGGTCGCCCGCGCGACCGCCGAGCCGTCCGACGACGCCCCCCGCGTCACCGGCTCGCCGGCAGCGACCGGGACACCCGGGCCGGCGGTACCGATCCCCCCGCAACGGGGCGGTGCCGTCGGTCCGGCCCTCACGTCTGCCGATCCGGCAGACGCGCCGTCACTGGCAAGTGTCACGGCAACCGCCCGTGACGGCGTCCTAGCACCCGCCGGCAGGGACGGCGGGAAGTTGCACCGGGGTTGCGGCGGCGACCGCCCCGGGGCAACGAGCGGCGGCAGCGCGACAAGCACGAGGGGTGCGTTGCCGCCGCACTCCATTGGGGAGTGAGGGTGCCGTGAACGGGGCCGCAGAGCCGCCGGCCGGCAAGACGCTGATTCGGTGGTTCATCCCGACCGAACCGCAGTTCGACGCCATCGTTGAGCGGCCACACGCCTTTGAGTTGCCAGAGAACTACGTCCGGCCCGATCACTACATCGGGACGTGTGGCGACTCGTTCATTCTCAATGACTACTCCCGTGAGACTGGCGACGAGTCGAACCGTTGTCCGGTGTGCGTGCGCAACCTGCGAGGTAAGTCGTGATGCTCTCGACGACCCCGGACCACATCGCGTGGTGGTGGGCGCGCTCAGTCGCCGCACGCCAGTTGCACACGTTCCGAGGCACGGTCACCCGCCCGCCGAACAGTGGCAAGGACATAACCGCGCTGTGCGATGAAGTTCGAACGTTGCCGCCGACGCCCGTATACGGAGCGCGCGAGCGTCCGCGTCTGCCGAAGTGCCCGAAGTGCGTAGACCGTGCGGCAGATTTAGAAGCGAAAGGCTTCAAGGTGATATCCAATCCGGCTGTGATGTGACTAGAGGTGTTCGCATGACGCAACTCATGACCAGGAATACGCTAATACTTCCGGAGCTGATCACGATCGAGCCTGGACGCAACAAACATGCGCGACTGTCCGACAGATGGCTTCCGCCTGACGTGTATCAGGAACTCGGCAATTCCAAAAAGTTTCCGGTCGGCGCTTACTCGCTTTACCGCTTCCTTTGGCAGACGGCCCACGCGCGCATTGGCGAGCTGGATTTTCGAGCACTTACGCGCAGATGGGGTTCTAGGCAGAACGACCCCGATTCGGTGCCGTGCCTGCGCAGCCTGCTTGTCGTCGCCGTGAGCGCGGAAGCGCTCGCCGATAACGAATTCCTAAAGCGAGAGCCGACCGAACGCGGTGAACACTGGACGGTCCTAACCCGTCCATGCCACTTTGCCCTTTAGTTGACATCGCAAACCGCCAGTTAGGGCTGGGGACAATTTATGAGAGTGGATGAACGAGCAAACCACAATGGCATTGTCACTATCGGCGGGTTGTTCGCCCGTCGAGGCGTTCAGGCAGGCACCGTGTCCGCCTTGAGTATCACGCCTGACGCGGACGGCAATCGGGCTGAACGTCGCGCGGCAGCGCGGATGAAGAAAAAAATTGCCCGCCAGCAGAGGTAAAAGGGGGTGAACGGGCGTGACCAGCACGCTAAACCCTGAGGATGACTGGAGCGAACCGGTTGTGACTGATCTGCGAGAGAACTACACCCCCTATCAGTCCGATGATTCGTACGTGGCACCGGAAGACAATCAAGCACCCTGGCGGTGAGGGTCGCCGGCATGTCCACGTGTTATCCGACGAGTTGACAGATCGGAAAAGTGGGACGAAATGATAGCGAGGATGTCCAGCGGCTACGCGGGTCGCAGGGGTAAATGTTGTGTCTGTGGCACGCTGGCTTCCCCTGGGGTCGGTGCGCCTGCGGACGAGCACAACAACCCGGAAACGGGTCAGCCTTGCGAAGGCGTCAGCCTGGGCACGAACTGACCTAGGTACAGCGAAACGCCCCCGCGCTCATGGGGATAGAGCGCGGGGGCGTTTCGTTGTAGACCCTGATTGGTCAGACTTGAGGAGGCGGTGAGATAATACCGCCATGAAACTACCCGAGCTTGATGAGCTCATTAGGGACGTGATCGTTGCCGACGATCACCCCGGGATTGTGGGCGTCGAACTCCTTGCGGGCGGCGACAACCCGAAGACGTATCACCCACGCGTCAAGGTTCAATACGCGGACGGCGGAAGTAGCACTATTCAGGTCTTCACAGTGTCCGGGCCGAAGATTTCGAACGTCGGCAAATACGCGGTGCCTCAAGAAATGTTGCCTCGGGAGGCGTTGTAATGCAGAACGCACTCTTTAAGGCGTACCTGTTCGACCTGCTAACGAAGGCGAACGACCCCCGCATTAGCAAGGTTGAGAGGTGCGACGCAGACGGGCAGCCCGCTATTCGCATCATGGACACCGATGGCGTAACCGTCGTGTTGTCAATTGTGAATGCCTCGCCGCCGGGTGGCTCGGCGGTAGAGGCGCGCAATATCGTCAAGGAAGGGGCGACGCCCCGCCCCGTGCCCGAGGTTGATCCGGAGTGGCAACACCCCAAGGTGCGGGCGGTACCAGCAGTGAGGGAGTGATGCCAGCGTGGCGGACGAAAAGGGACACTGCCCGGTCTGTGGCCAGGTAGCGACTGACAGCCCCGGTCAGACGGTCGGCCCGCATCAGGACAGGAGCACCCGTACTGCGTGCTCCGGTAACGGCCAGACGTCCAACTAGTCCAGACGCAGCGAAGCGCCCCCGTGCTCATGGGTACTGAGCACGGGGGCGCTCCGGCGTTCAGGGTACGACGCGGCGGTATGGGGCCGGGACGCTGTCCTCCAGACGGGCCGACCGGGGGCCTAAGCTACAACACAGGCTGGCCGTCGTAGTGCGTGACCTGCGAAAACAGTCCTGTCGCCCTAAGGTGCGTAAGTCCGAACTTGACTTTACCCGCGTTCAACGAGGGTAAGGCGTCCTTCCCTGCACAAGGGGGAGGCCGACACACAGTGGGTACTTTTGCCGTCTGTTGCGTGCCGCCGCCCGATCTACGCTCGCCTCCACAAGGTCGCCGACCAGGGAGGGAGTGGGATGGACACCGGTCAGTACGAGGTGCGTCCGGAGGCCATGCGGTCCGCGGTCGGCAATATCGGCGGCATCATCATGCAGACCGTCAACGCCGTGCTCGACCTGGAGGCGCTGGTGTTGGCGCCGACCTCTTTCGCGATGATCGGCGACGCGGTGGCGTCAGGGAACGTCGCGATGCAGGCCCAGCAGGTCGCCGCGTTGCAGTCGCTGCTGAAAGGCCTCCAGGCGGTCAATGACCTGATCCGCAAGAGCGCGGACGCCTATGACGACGCCGATCGCGCGGTGGCGCAGGGGTTCGGCGGCAGCCCGTCGGCGGGCACGGCGAACACGGCCAGCCTGTGGTCGAGCCCGGCCGCGGGCCTGGTGGCGGCGCAGGCGTTCAACGACAGCGTGGGCGGCGCCGGCGATCCGCACTCGGTGGCCAACGTGCTGGACTACCTGGGGCACGCCGGCCTCGGCCACGACTCGTCGGCCGGGCAGTTCGCCCACGACAGCACGGGTTTCGCCAACTGGCTGGACTCGAGCCCCGATCACCAGGCCCAGGTGGGCGTGATCGGCGTGTACTCGGGCGTGGCCCGCAATCTCGGCGACATTCCCGGCGGCGTGCACGCGGGCGACGTGGTGGTGGTCAACTCGGCCATCGGCGTCGCCGGCGCCGGCGGGCAGCTCTACAACCACGGCCTGCTCACCCCCGACTTCGGCGGCCTCGCGATGGTCCGCGTCTACCGTCCGATGCCGGCCTGACAGGAGAGACCACCGTGTTCACGTTCCCGAACTCCAGCGCCATGGACGCGACGGCGGGCTCCGGCGGGCCGATCACGTTCCTGCCGCGCATCGTCACCGGCCAGCCCGAGCAGGTCGCCGCGCACGTGGCCCACGTGCTGGACAAGGCCAAGCAGTTCGTCACGCTGATGGACGACTTCGCCAAGGCGGAGAAGCAGCTGTCCCAGGTGTGGTCGGGCGCGGCGTCGGAGACGGCGCTGAAGAAGATCACCGACTCGCTGCAGTCCTTCGAGAAGATCATCAAGGTGGTGCAGGAGGGCGCGCAGCTGCTCGGCGTGGCCGGCACGCTGGTCAAGACCGCGCAGACCGCCTACACCTCGGTGGTCTCGGCGGTGAATCCGACGGTCGCGGCGCTGATGTCGAACCCGTGGACGCATGCGGCGGCCGTGGCCCTGTCCACCGCGACTTCGGCTTCGTTGCGCGGTTTCATCGAGGCCATCGGCGGCCTGCTCAAGACATTGGGGCTGACCAAGCTCGGCACGGAGCTGACGACGCTGGCGTCGATCGTCCAGGAGCTGGAGAAGCTGTTCGGTGGCAGCAATTCCGCCTCCGCGTCGACGCCCGCGGGCACGACTCCGTCGACAACGACCGTGACGAGCAACCCGGTGACCGCGCCGGTGACGCCGCCGCCGGTGGCCTCGCCGACCGGGCAGCAGGTGACGTCGACGCCGACTGTGTCGCAACCGAATCCCTACAACTACACGCCGCCCGCGCTCGGTGGCACGGGAACCACCGCCCCGAGCACGGCCGATTCGTGGATCCCGGTCGACCCGCCGGCCGGGACCACACCTTCCACCGGCACCGTCACCACGCCGCCGGCCACCACTCCGCCGGCCACGACCACTCCGGTTTCCGACCCCGGCGTGATCAAGGTGACCACGACGATCGGCAGCGAGTCGACGACCGTGGAGATCCCGACCGGCCATGACGCCCAGGTGGACGTGGACATCCCGGTCAACGGCGAGCACGTCACCGAGCACATCTCCGTGTCGGGCACGGGCAAGGTCTCGGTGTCGTGACCGACATCTCCGGGGTGGTCGCCTCGGTTCTGAACCGATACGTGAGCGTGCTCGACGAGTGTGCGAAGCAGGTCACCGGCGACCCTGGTGCGCTGCAACAACAAGCGCAGCGGCAGGCGGACGAGGCGTCGAAGCTGGCGGCGGTGTCCTCGGACATGACCGGCTGCGCGGGCAAGAGTGATGCCAGCTGGCAGGGCACCGCGCAGCGGGCGTTCGCGTCGGCGGCGGGCGTGCTCACCAAGGACATCGACGACGCCGTGCAGCAGCTGAAGACCGAGTCGCAACGGCTGTCCATGACGGCCAACGCGATTCAGACCACGATGGCGGCAATGGACACCGTCCGGGCCGAGTTTCTTCAGTACGCCAAGGTTCTGATCGACGAGGCGCGGACCGCGGCGACCGGGTCGGAGCAGGCGTTCCTCAACGCGGCCCAGCAGTTGGGCGACTCGGCGGTGAAGTCCGCCACGGCGTTGAGACAGCGGCTGGCCGACGCGTTGACGCAGTTGTACGGCCTGAAGCCGGAAACCGCGGAACCCGCTGAGACCGCGGAGAAAAAGGAAGACGAGGGTCCCGGCAAGGTCAAGGTCGATCTGACGCAGCTGAAGAAGGGCTCGCTGTCGTGGATCGGCGACGAGATCCTGGACGGGCGCAAGCGGCCGCGCTCGGTGCCGTCCTGGTTCTCCAACTCCGGCTGGTACAAGCTGACCGAGGACGGCGTCTCCGGCACCCGAGCGCCGAAGAAGGACGACACCCCCTTTGGCGACGCGGAGCTGCCTGAGCACACGTCGACCGGCCAGAAGATCTGGCACAGCACGGATATCACGCTGCTCAAGGGCGAAGGCGTGCTCGGTGACGAGAGCTGGGGCAAGAAGGTCGGCGACAACGTCGACGAGGCGCACGCCTACCTCGGACCCCGAGCGACCTGGGACGGGTCGGCGCTGGTGCACGGTGGTGAGTTCCGGCTCGACGGCAAGGTGCAGGGCACCCTGGCCGACGTCGGCGCGAGCGGTGCGCTGACCGACGGCGTCATCACGGCCAAAGGCGATGTCGACGCCTACGTCGGCGGGCAGCTGGGCGGGCACCTCGACGGCAGCTCGCACGGTGTCGCCGCGCACCTGGATGCCTTTGCCGGAGCCAAGCTCAGCGGGTCGGCCGGTGTCGACGTGGCGGGCATCGGCGTCGGCGCGAAGGGCGAGCTGGAGGCCGGCATCGGCGCCCAGTTCGACGGACAGGCCACAATGGACAACTGGCACGTGAAGGTCAACTTCAAGGTCGGTGCGGCGCTCGGGGTCGGTGCCAGCCTCGGCGCGAACATCGACGTGGACCTGCCCAAGGTGTGGGAGACGGCGTCGCACTACGGTCATGAGGCGTACGAGTCGGTGAGCAACACGGCGTCGCAGGCGGCGCGGGCGATCGGATCGGTATGGTAGAGCTGCCGCTGGGACTGGACGTGCCGGACGGCTGGGTTCCCGTCGACCCGGCCGAATCGGGGGCTCCGGGCGCGGCGCTGGTCGTCGTGCTGCCGACGCCCGAAGGGGAGTTCACGCCGAACATCACCGTCGGCGTCGGTGAGCCACGGTCCACTGTAGACCTTCGTGCCGCCGCGGATGCCGCTGTCGAACGACTGTCCGAAGTGGCCGACGAGCTCGTGGTGCGCAGCCGTCAGGACGTGGGCGACGAGCCCGCGCCTGGTGTGGCGCAGGTGATCGACCTGCTGGTGGGGGGCCAGCGGCTGGCGCAGTACCAGGTGCACCTGTCGATTCCGTTGCCGGACAACGAAGGGCACGTGGCGGTCGAGCTGGCCGGCACCTGCACGCCGTCGCAGGCCGAGCGGGCAGTGCCGGACTTCCAGCGGGTGGTGGCCAGTTTCCACCTGCGCGCGGACGAGGAGTGAGAGGCGGATCATGGACCTGGAGACCGGTGTCGATGTGCAGGGCCTGCTCGATCAGGTGCGGGTGCAGCAGGAGCAGGTGCAGCGCATCCAGCGTGGCGTCGAGGCCATGGAGGTCAAGGGATATTCGCGCGGCAACGAGGTGACCGTGTCGCTGAAGGGCAGCGGGCAGTTCACCGACATCAGCATCGACCCCGAGTCGCTGCGCCGCTACAACGCCCGTGACCTCGGGGACATGGTGCTGGAGGCGGTGAACGACGGGTTGCGCAAGATGGCCGAGGCCACCAGCGCCCGGTTCGCGCCGGTGATCGAGGCGGCCGGCCGGATGGAGCGGTTCACGTCATGATCTCCACGACGCGCCGGATCACCGTTGTCACTCCCCGGGCGCGTGTGGATGTCGCGCTGCCGGTGCAGAGCACACTCGCCGAGTTGGTGCCGCAGTTGGTGCGGTTGTCCGGGGCCGAAGGCCAGGCCTCGCCGGACAATCCGGGCTGGGTGCTGTCCCGGCTCGGCGATTCGCCGTTCCCGCCGGGCGTCACCGTCGCGGCGATCGGCCTGCGTGACGGCGAGGTCCTGCATCTGAGCCCCCGCGAGCGGCAGGTCGTGCCGCTGTTGTTCGACGACGTGGTCGATGCCATCGCCAGCGTCGCCGCGACCAAGACCGGCGCCTGGGCCGGCCGGATCGCCCGCCGCTCCGCCCAGCTGGCCGCTGTCGCCGCCTTGCTCGGTGCCACAATCCTGCTCGCCGCCGGCCTTTCCGGGACCTGGTATGCGCCCGTGGCCTGCGGCTCGTTCGCCCTGATCCTCCTGCTCGCGGGTGGTGCCCTGGCCCGGGCCTACGGCGACTCCGGCTCCGGAGTTTCCTGCGCGGCGGCCGGCGTCGGCGCTGCCCTGTTGGCCGGCTTGACTGCTGTGCCGCCTTTTGTCGTGTCCCTGGACGTTGCTGCCCTCGCTGCCGGCTTGGCCGCCTTGACGGGCTATGGCGTGCTGGCGGCGGTGTTGTTGTCGGACCGACTGCCCTGGTTCGGCGGCCTCGCCGTCGCGGCCGCCGCCGGGACGGTCACCGCCGCCATCGTGCTGTTGTCCGGGGTTCCCGTCGTTGGTCCCGCCGCGGTGTTGACGGCCGTGATGACGGCGCTGGCCGCCCTGGCCCCGATGTTGGCCCTGCGGCTGGGAAAGCTGCCGCTGCCGCGCGTGCCGGCGGATATCGAATCGTTTCGAGCCGAGGAGGAACCGACCCTCGGGCCCGACGTGCTGAATCAGACCGCCAGCGCCGAACGGATCCTGACCGGCCTGCTCGCCGCGCTGGCGCTGGCCGGCGTCGGCGGGGTTTTCGCCTTGTTGACCGACGATTCGCCTTGGCCGGCGGCGCTTTCCGGTGTGCTGGGCGTGGTGTGGTTGCTGCGCTCGCGGTCGTATGCCGGCACCGCGCAACGGCTTGTGCTGCTGCTGGCCGGTTTGGCGATGCTCGGGCGGCTCGGGGCGTGGCTGGTGACCTGGCAGCACGGGTCCCTGGTCGCCGTCGCGGTGCTGGCCGTGGCCGCGATTCTGTGCCTGGCGCACGCAAATCGTATCCGCCGCGGCCTGCGGTCCCCGTACTGGTCGCGGATGATGGACGTCGCCGAGTTCCTGGGCCTCATCGCCATCGTGCCGCTGGTCGGGGCCGTCCTGAACGTCTACGAAGTAGTCCGCGGCGTCCTCTGACCCTCGCGAGTCCCGCCCAGCGTCACACCGAAATACGGTTTCCGGCAGAACTGAGCCTCAAGGCTCGTTTCTGCACGAAACTGCATTTCGGTGTGACTGTGAGCGGGACTCGCCGGGGTTCAGTCGGGGGTGGCCAGGGGGAGGGAGCGGAGGAGGGCGGGGGAGTGGCGGCCGTTGGCGGGGTAGAGGTCGGCGGCCAGGCGGCGGATCAGGGGCGTGAGGGGCTGGTGGGCGTGCTTGGCGAGATAGCCGACACGGAGGGACACGCTGGTCTCGGTGGTGCCGCTGGGGGTTCGGCGTAGCAGCAGCGACGTGCACGTGAACTCGGTGCCGGGAACCAGAACTCCCAAGACCTCCGTGGCGACGCGAGGGCCGGGGGCGAAGGTGGTCTGGGTGAGGCGGCCGATGGACCAGGTGCGCCAGGACTCGGAGACCGTGACCACGGGGCGAGAGCCGGGGGTGTTGCCGGCGAAGGCTCGTGGGTCCGCGCCGAGGGCGACGAGCAGGTCCTGACGGAGCTCGGGCTCGTCCAGCACGACAGCGGCCTGCCCGGCCTCGGCCAATCGGCCGACCAGACCAAGGGCGGCGCTGGCGGCGGCGCGGTCGGAGCCGGTGGAGCCGCCGCCACGGGCCAGCGCGGCGCCGGGGGCGACAGAAGGCCGGTACCGCAGGGCCAGCCAGTGGATGCGCATGGGCTCGACGGAGGTGGGACCGGGCACGGTCCACACGACGAGCTGAGCGCCGGCGAGGGGGATGTCGGAGCGCTGCTGGGCCTCGCGCAGCGCCGTGACGAGAACGTCGAGCTCGGGGCGAACGCCGGACGGCAGCCGGACGACGGCGATGCGGTCGGAGTCGCTGGCCGCGAGACCTACACGATTGCCGGCGCGGTCGACGTGACGGGCGAACCGAAGGCCCGGCAGCACGGCGGCGATGGGGTCCTGGGACGGGGACGGCTTGGCCCGGCGGAAATAGGCCAGCCGAACGCCGATCCACTGGTACAGGCACAGGCCGCCGCGGCGGACGGACGTGGCGGCGACAACCAGGACGGCGGCCGAGGCGACGGCGATTGCGGTCACGTCGAAGGGATTCACGGTGACCAGAACCGCCAGTGCGGCGATCTGCCACACGGCGATCTGGCCGGCCGTGACCGGGCGCAGCCACCGTGCCCTGAACCGGGGCCCGGCCTGCGTGCTGGTGTCTGTCAACGTCATGAGGCTGCGCCGCTCCCTGCCCTCGCGTCCGGCAAAGCTGCCCGAAAATCCACGAACTTGTCCCGGGCGCCGCAGGCAGCATAGGTATGCTCGGGTCGCCCCGTACAGAGGGATTTCTTACCGGGCAAGGGATTTTCGCAACACCGTCTTGGGGGCAGTGTCTGGGGGCACGTGGTGTGGACGCAGCGGGACCAGATCCAGGCGTACCAGTTCCTGCGCCGCAGGCTGGTGTCGGCGCTGGTGGCGGCCGACGCGAACCACCCTGTCTCGCCGAGCCGGCGGCTGGTGCTGGGCGTGTCGATCGGGGCGGGCGCGGCGTTGCTGGTCACGGCGGTTTTCGGCGTGCTGGGTGTGATCAACCCGACCGGTGACGCCGATTGGCGGCAGGGCGGGCAGGTCATCGTCGAACAGGAGACGGGTGCACGTTTCGTGCTGGGCCAGGACAAGCTGCTGCACCCGGTGCTGAACTTCGCCTCGGCCCGGCTGCTGGCCGGCGGCAACGGGGACAAGACGGTCACGGTGCCGGCGGCCACGCTGGCCGGGGTGTCCCGCGGCCCGGCGTACGGGATCCCGGGCGCGCCGGATTCGATGCCATCGACGGATCGCTTGCTGGGCACGGCGTTCACGACCTGCACGAGCACGTCGGCGGATCATCCCGTTGGCGTGGAGCCGGTGTCGACGGTGGTGCTGGGCCCGATCAGCGGCGGCACACCGGAGCCGAACGGCCAAGGCCTTCTCGTGCAAGCGCATTCCGGCGACCGCTACCTGATCAGCGCCGGCCGTCGCTACGCGCTGCCCGACGCGGCCTCGGTCACGGCCCTCGGCTACGACGGCATGCCGTTCGTGCCGGTCGCCACCGCCTGGCTGGACACTGTGCCGGCGGGGCAGGGTCTTGGCCTGATCAGGGTGGACGGCAGCGGCGCAGGCGGACCGAGCGTCGGCGGCAACGCCACCCGGGTCGGTCAGGTGCTTCAGGCCGACAACGACGGCTTCTATTTGGTGCGCAAGGATTCCGTGCAGGCCATCACCCAGACCGAGGCGAGGCTCGTCGCCGGCAATCCGGCGAACACCGGCACTCGCACGGTCCAGGTTTCTACTGCGGACGTGAACTCCGCGCCACGGGCGGCAGTCTCCACTGTGGACGAGAACGCCGGCGGCTATCCGATCAAGGTGCCGCAGGTCGTCGCCACCATCCCGGCGATGATCACGTTGTGTGCCAATGGCTCCAAGGTGACGGTCAGCAAGGACGTGCCGCTGCCGGCCGACGCGCATCCGATCACCGTCACTCCGACCGATGCCCGCGGTGTGCAGAACGTCTACGTGCCACCGGGTTCGGGCGCTCTGGTCAAGGACCGGTCGAACGCGCTGTACCTGATCACCGACACCGGTCGGGAGTACCCGGTCACGGACGCCGATGCCGTGAAGGCGCTGGGCTATGGCAGTGTCCAGGCGCCGGTCGTGGACACCAGCCTGCTCGCGCTGCTGCCGAAAGGCGCGGCGCTGGACCGGACCGCCGCAACGAAGCCGGCTCCGGTGAACTGAGGGGAGTGGTCTGATGGGGGCCGAAGGGGAGCCGATCGTCGTCGGCGTGATCGAGGACCATCCGCTCTACCGTGCGGCGGTGGCCCGGGTGCTGGCCGACGCCGTGGACATCGAGCTGGGTGTGGTCGCCGACTCGGTCGGCCGCTTCGCCGCCGGCCGGCAGCGGCCGGACAGCGTGGTGGTGTTGGACCTGAAGCTGCGGGGAGTGCACGACGCGGCCGCGGTGCTGGAAGTCGTGGGCATGGGCCACAAGGTGCTGGTGGTGTCGGCTCACGCCGGCCAGGCGGAGGTGCTCGGCGCCATCGCGGCCGGCGCTCGCGGCTATCTTTCCAAGGATTCCGACGGCGACGAGATTCTGCGTGCCGTAAGGGAAATCGCCATCGGCAACAGCTACGTGTCGCCCACGCTGGCCTCGTTCGTGCTCAATTCGTCGCGGGAGCGGCACAGCGGGCCGAAGCTGGTGCTCTCCGACCGTGAGCGGCAGGTGCTGTCGCTGCTGGCCGCCGGGGAGCGGGACCAGGACATCGCCGAGGCCATGAACATCACCGTCCGAACGGTGCGGTCCTATTTGGACCGGATCCGCGACAAGACGGGCCGTCGGCGGCGGCCCGAGCTGACCCGACTGGCCATCGAGGAGGGCATCGCCCACCGGGTGGACTGAGCGGGTCTGCTCGAAACCGTATTTCGGTGTGCCGGAGAGCGGGACTCGCGGGGGTGGACATGGGGGTGCCCCCGGACCAGAGGTCCGGGGGCAC
>NZ_JBFBAM010000061.1:0-54382 GCF_040682195.1 Kutzneria sp. NPDC051319
AATTGAACGGGGTTGGGCAGCAGCCCGCAACGTATTACCCCCGCGAGCCCCGCTCTCGGGCAAGCATGTGTTGAGTTCATGCCTGCCCGAGAGCGGGACTCGCGGTTTGACCGGGCTATCGGCTCAGCGAGGGGACTGTGCGGGGGGAGGTGGCGTGGTTCTGGTACCAGATCTGGAAGTCGCGCAGGACGGCCAGGTCCAGGCGCCAGGAAGAGACCGCGGGGGAGGGCACCGCGGCGAGCAGGCGGGAGCGGTCGAAGGTCTTCGCGCCGGTGAGGTACGAGCGGAAGAAGTCGATCTTCCGGTCGAAGTCGCGGTCGGCGGGGGCGAAGCCGGCGTCGGAGTAGGTGTAGTGCGGCCGGGGCAGGCCGGCGACGTCGAACATGAGGTCGAGGCCGTCGCCGAGCCGGATACCGGTGGGATGCGTGAGGTGGAAGACGCCGGCGTGGCCGGACAGGCTCAGCGACACGGCGTCGGCGGCGACGAGGTCGACGGGAGCCAGGTCGACGGGCGTGAAGGGGTCGGCCCGAAGCCGCAGGGGGCGAGTGCGGACGGCCGGGTCGCCGAGCATGGAGAGCATGCGCTCGACCTGCACGAGCTGGCGGTGGATGCCGTACATGCCGGAATGGCCGCCCACCACGGCATGGGTGACGCTGTGCCCGATGACGATGCCGGGCCGCAGGATCCGCTTCGCCATGCCGTCCGCGGCCAGCACGACCCACTCGGCGGCGATCTTGCTTTCCTCGTAACGGTTGTTGTGCAGCGGATCGGTGACCGCGCGCTCACGGACCGTTCCGGAACGACGGCCGGCCACGTAGGCGGTGCTGAAGTGGTTGAAGGACCGGCAACCCAGGGCGGACGCCAGGTCGACGGCGTGGCGGGTGCCGAGCACGTTGGTGCGCTGCAAACCTTCCCAGTGCCGTTCCTCGTAGCGCTGGTCGGCGGCGCAGTGCCAGAACTCGGTGGCGCCGGCCGGGAAGCGGGCGGGATCGACGCCACAGAGCGGAAGATCCACATCGGCCGCCACGGCGACGCAGCGGTGCCGGATGTCGGCGTCGAACACCTCGCCGTGGCCGAAGGCCCGGGTGGCGGCGCCGAGGGCGGACGTCAGCCGGGCGGCGGCGTCGGAGCGGCCGGGGCGCACGAGGCAGGCGACGTCGACGTCGGTGCGGCGCAGCAACTCCAGCACGAGCGCCGAGCCGACCAGCCCGGTTGCTCCGGTGACGACGTGCACGAAAAGCCCTCTTCCCTGCCTGCGGCGGTTCTTCGATGCTAGCCATCGGGCGGGGTCGGTTCAGCGGACGTTCGGGCCGACTTGCCCAAACAAAGGTGCCTTGTCCAGGCCGAATGTGTGCGCTGGGCCACAGCCGCGCCGGGCGTAGGCTGGCGGCATGGCAGTCGTGAAGATCAACGCGGTCGAGGTGCCCGATGGCCAGGGCGAGGAGATGGAGAAGCGGTTCGCCGCCCGCGCGGGCGCGGTCGACTCCGAGCCGGGCTTTCTCGGCTTCGAGCTGCTCCGCCCGACGGGCGGCGACAACCGCTACTTCGTCTACACCCGCTGGGAGTCCGACGCGGACTATCAGGCGTGGGCGGCCAAGGCGTTCGGCAACCACGGCGGCGGCCGGCCGGTGGGCACCGGCTCCAGCCTGCTGGAGTTCGACGTCGTGATCAGCGCGGGGCCGAAGCAGGCCTGACGATCGAGGTGTACGCCCGCGTCAGCGCGGCCGCCGGATCGTCCGGCAGCCGCGCGGCGCGCCAGGCGATGTGCCCGTCCGGGCGCACCAGCAGGGCGCCGTCCTCCTCGATCTCCCTGGCCCGCAGCCATTCCCCGTACGCGTCGCGCAAGCCGTCGACCCCGATCCTGGTCACGGTGACGGGCAGCGCCGCGGCGGCGTCCACCCAGGCCGTCCCGGAAATGCCGGTGAGCAGCGTGAACCGGCCCTGGCCGACCAGGTCCAGTGTGGACAGTCGGTGGCCGTTCGCGCCGACCAGCCACGCGTGCGGCAGCCGCGCGCCGGGGCGGGTGGTGCCCTGGTAGTACAGCTGCATGTCCCGCCGGAACACCTCTTCCGGCGAGCCGTCCGGGATCACCGCCGAGGACTCGTAGCGTTGGTTCATCTCCACGCCGTGCGCGTTGAACTCGTAGTTCTTCAGCTCGATGGCCTCGGCCATCCGGGCCCGCCGCGCCGCCCCGTCCGCGTCCGGCGCGTCCAACGCCTTCATTCCCAGGGTGATCGCCTCGTCGTCCCCGCCGCCGGCGATGCCCAGCGTCTCGAATATCGGCAGGAACTGGTCGCGGCTGAGGTTGGCCCGGTCCACGATCTGCCTGCCCACCGGCGCACGCTCGGCGGTGTAGCTGTCCAGCAGCGCCGCGTCGGCCTCGCCGCGCACGACCATCGCCAGCTTCCACGCCAGGTTGTACGAGTCCTGAATGGACGTGTTGGAGCCCAGGCCGTTTGACGGCGGGTGCCGGTGCACGGCGTCGCCGGCGCAGAACACGCGCCCGGCCGAGTACTCGGTGGCATAGCTGTGGTTGACCGTCCACAGTGACGTCGAGCTGATCGTCACGTCCAGGTCGTCGTCGCCGACCAGGTCCCGCACGATGGCGGTGGCCGCCTCGTCGTCGACCTCCGGCGGCGCTTGGTCGATGTCGTAACCCCAGGTCAGCAGCCACTTGTGCCACGGCCGCACGCAGCGCACCAGCCCCATGCCGATGCCGCCGGTCTCGGCGCCGGGCCGCATCACCCAGTACAGGATGCTCGGCCGGTGCTGGACGTAGCGGCTCAGGTCGGCGTCGAAGACGATGTTCATGCTGCCGGCCTTGCCGGTGCGCCCGGCGACCGGCAGGCCGAGCTGCTCGGCGACCAGGCTGCGGCCGCCGTCGGCGCCGATCAGGTAGCGGGCGCGGATGGTCTGCGTCTCGCCGCGCACCCGATCCAGCACGGTCGCCGTCACACCGTCGTCGTCCTGGTGCAGGGAAAGGAATTCCGTGTCGAAACGGACCTTCGCGCCGCGCTCGGCCGCGCGGGAGACTAGGATCGGCTCCAGGTAGGTCTGCGGCAGGTCGATCATGCCGCACGGGCTGGCCATGGCGTACTCGGTCGCGGTGGCGTCACCGGTGCCCCAGGTGCGGATGCGGCCGATCTCCTCGCCGGCCAGCGACGTGCACAGCACCGTGTCGCCCATCAGGTGCTGCGGCGTGCCCTGCGCCTCGGCCTCGGCCTGCACGCCGAGATCCCGCAGGACCTCCATGGTGCGCTGGTTGGTGATGTGCGCCCGCGGCGTGTTCGCCACCCAGCCGTACTTGGTGATGAGCGTGGTGCGCACGCCGTACGTGGCCAGCAGCAGCGCGGCCGACCCGCCGGCGGGTCCACTGCCGACGACCAGGACATCCGTGTCGTGGGTCATCGCCAGAGTATTGCCGGGCCGTACCGGTCACGCCTGCACGGAATGCGCGCCGCACTGCACGTTCTATGCACGGACGCGCAGCGCGCCCGGAGTTGTGCCCAGCCGTGACCGCATTACCCGGGTGAGGTGCTCCTGGTGGCTGAATCCACATCGGACGGCGATGTCGGCGATCGGCAGCGTGGTGTTGCGGAGCATGCGCTGGGCGTGCCGCAGCCGGAGGCCGACGAGGTAGCGGTGGGGCGTGTCGCCGGTGCTGGCCTTGAACTGGCGGACGAACTGACTGACGCTCAGCGCCGCCGCGTCGGCGAGGTCGGACAGCGGCAGCGGTTCCGCGATCCGGGCCTCGATCAGCTCCCGGACGGCCGCGAGTTGGCGCTCGGTCAGTCCCACGGCCGGCAGTGGCTGCCGGCGGCGGGCCAGGTGGCTGGCCAGCAGCGCCGTCAGGTGGTCGACGTATGTGCGCGCCGACGGCTCCCACTCGCGCAGCACCCCGTCCAGCGCGAGCATCAGCTGCTCCACCAACGGATCGACCGCGCCGACCTCCTCGGCCAGCTGTCCCTTTCCGTCTTCGAAGGCGTCGTCCGTGAGGTAGACGTGCACGGTGTTCAGGCTGCCGCCGAGCTCGACCGTCAGATCATGCCCGGCCGGGTGCACGAAGAGGCCGCCCGCCGGCACCGTGCACGGGCGGTTGTGGCCGCGGCTGACCTTGACCGGGCCGTCCAGGTGCAGGATCACCGTGCTCGTCGGAGCGGCGTCGAAGCTGGCGCGGTAGGCCCGTTCCGCCTGCGTGGACAGGAACAGCCGATCCCAGCCCAGGCCGGCGCTGGACCGCCTCGGCCGCACCCACGGCTGGCTCAGGATGCCGTTGGTGTCACGAAGGCCGAGTTCGCGCACTTCTTGAGTCTACGCCGTTGATAGTTGAACTCACAACTACTATCGGTGGCTGGAATCGATCGGTGTTCGGCGGACCGGCCACTCACCGTGAGAACGTCCGTTCTCCGAGGATCGGCTCATGACCACAACGGTGCAGTTCGTCGGCGGTCCGACCGCCCTGATCGACCTCGGCGGCGTCCGCTTCCTCACCGACCCGACCTTCGACCCGCCCGGCGACCATCCGATCGGCGATCGCGTCCAGGTGAAGCTGATCGGGCCGGCCCTCGGCCCCGACGAGCTCGGCCGCGTCGACGCCGTCCTGCTGTCTCACGACCAGCACCCGGACAACCTCGACGACCTCGGCCGCGAGTTCCTCGGCCGGGTGCCGCTCGTGCTCGGCACCGCCGGCACGGCGGAGCGGATCGGCGGCGTGGCTCGCGAACTGCCGCTTTGGCGCAGCGTCGACGTGGGCGGCGTGCGGGTCACCGGCGTGCCGGCGCGGCACGGCCCGATCGGCAGCGAGTACCTGACCGGCGAGGTGCGTGGCTTCGTGCTGTCCGGCCCCGACCTGCCGCGCGTCTACGTCAGCGGCGACAACGCGTCGCTGGGCATCGTCCAGGAGATCGCCGACAACCTCGGTCCGATCGACATCGCCGTGTTGTTCGGCGGCCATGGGCGCAGCGCTGTGATGGATGCCTACCTGACGCTCGGCGCCGACCAGTTGGCCCGGGCCACCGAGATTCTCGACGCCGGCATCGTCGTGCCGATCCACATCGACGGTTGGGGCCACTTCACCGAGGAGCGGTCCGCCGTGCCCGCCGCGTTCGCCAAGCGCGGCCTGTCCGACCGCCTGGTGATGCCCGCGCCGGGCGAGGTGGTGATACTGGCCGAATGAGGCGGGACAAGGCCACCGTCGCGGTGCTGATGTTCGACCGGGCCCCGATGTTCGAGACGTCGGTGCCGATCAGCGTGTTCGGCGTGGACCGGACCTCCAGCGGCGCGCCGGCCTTCACCATCCGGCCGGTCGCCGCGGAGTCCGGGCCGTTGACCACCACCGGCGGCATTCAGGTCGTGCCGCCGTACGGGTTGGAGGCGTTGGACGGGGCCGGGATCGTCGTCGCGCCGTCGTGGCGGAACTCCGCCGAGCGACCGCCCGAGCCCGCTCTTCGGGCCCTTCGTGCCGCGCATGAGGACGGCGCTTTGGTCGTCGGGCAGTGCATGGGGGCTTTTGTGCTCGCCGCCGCCGGTCTGTTGGACGGCCGGCGTGCCGCCACTCATTGGTTCCATGCTCCCGTGTTGGCCGCCTCGTATCCTCGGGTCACCGTGGATCCCGGTGTCCTGTATGAGGATGACGGCGATGTGATCACCAGCGCCGGCACCGCCGCCGGTATTGACGCGTGTCTGCATGTCGTGCGCCGGCTGTGGGGCGCCGAGGCCGCGACCGCCATCGCGCGGCGGATGATCGTCGCTCCGCAGCGCAGTGGCGGGCAGGCCCAGTACATCGACCATCCCATCCTCGCCATGCCCGACGGCGACCAGCTCGCGCGGGCCATGACTTTCGCCTTGGAGCATCTCGACGAGCCCCTTGAGGTCGACGCCCTCGCCGCCCAGGCGCTCCTGTCCCGCCGCACTTTCGACCGCCAGTTCCGCGCCGTGGTCGGCATTTCTCCCCTTCAGTGGCTGCTGCACCAGCGGATCTTGCAGGCGCAGCGCATGTTGGAGCAGACCGACCTGCCCGTCGACGCCATCGCCCGCCGGGTGGGCTTCACCGCCGGTGTCTCTCTTCGCCCTTCGTTCCGCCGTATTGTCGGTGTGAGCCCTCAGGATTATCGGAACACGTTCAGGCCCAGGGGAGTTGTCGATGGCGGAGACGGTCGCAGTGGTCGGGGTCGGTCGCATGGGCACCCCGTTGATCGCCCGGCTGGTCGCGGCCGGTCATGATGTGGTCGCCACCGACCTCCTCGACCGCCGCTCCGTCGTCGAGGCCGCCGGCGCCCGTTGGGTCCCCGACCTCCGCTCGTGCGACGTCCTGCTCACCTTGTTGCCCGGCAACGCCGAGCTGGCCGCCTATTCCCCCGTGGACTGTCGCTTGTGGGTAGATCTCACCAGCGGCTCTTTCGACGCCGGTCAGCGCCACCATGATGTCCCTCGTCTCGACGCCCCCATGGGCGGCGGCGTGTCTGCGATGCGCGAGGGCACCATCACCCTTTACGTCGGCGGCCCCGCCTCTTTGTTGGCCTCCGCCACCCCTTTGCTGCGCTCTTTCGCCTCCACCATCCATCATGTCGGCGATCACGGCTCCGGCTACTTGGCCAAGCTCTTGATCAATCTCCAGTGGTTCGGCCATGCCCTGCTCGCCACCGAGTCTTTGCTTCTGGCCCAGCGCCTCGGCCTTTCCCCGGACGTCATGCGCTCTGTGCTGCTCGGCAGCGCCGGCGACAGCGCTTTCGCTTCCCGTCACTTGCCTTCGCTGCTTTCGGGCGACTACCTCCGCGACTTCGGTCTCGCCCGCTGCTTGGAGGAGATGGAGTCCGTCGAGCGCGCCGCCTCCAGTGCCGGCACTCCTCACCCCGTCACTTCCCTCGTCGCCGACCTGCACCGCTCCGCCTTGGCCCATTTCGGCCCCGTCGACGGCGAGCTGATGGGCCCCGCCTGGTTGGAGTTCCAGGCCGGCTTCCCCCTGTCCGAGGGCCGTTAGCGCCGCGCGTTCGTTCGGCCTTCGACCACGTGCGCCGCTGACCCGATCCCTTGCCGGCGCGGCCATAGCCGTGCCCGGCTTCTTTACCTCGCGTCCTCTAGCCCGTCGGAGAACACCGGCCTGTGGTCCACCATTTTCACCGTCCATCGGCTGTGGTGGATTAGCCTGTGGTGGGCTCCGCAGAGGAGGACCATGTTGTCCAGGCTGGTCGGTCCTCCGTTCGCCCATTCGACTACGTGGTGGGCGTGGCATCGCGCCGGCTCCGTCTGGCATCCCGGGAACGCGCAGGTGCCGTCCCGCTCGATCAGCGCCTTGCGGATCCCCTTCGGGGCCGTGCGCTGCTGCCGCCCCACATCCAGGATCTCCTTACCGGCCCCCAGCACCAGCCGCATGACCGTGCTGTCGCAGGCGATCCGCCGTGCCTCCGCAGCGCTCATCACGCCGCCGCCTTCGACCTTCGCCACACCCGTGTTGTCCATGAAATCCTGGAACGACATCGACAACGTCAGATGAGGGCGTTCGCCGCCTTGCTCGGGCAGGCCTTCGCTACGGGAGGCGAGCTCGATGATCTCCGCGAACGCATCCCCCTGCCGCTCAGCCGTCGTGCGCGGGTCTGTCCCGGAGGTGGGCTTGGCCAGCGCACTGAGCATCGCCGCGATCTTCACCCCGTACTCCTGGTCAAGCTTTCCCCAGAACACCATGCTGCCGTCTATCTTGCGTTCGAAGCGGAACTCCCGCTTCGGCTCCCGTAGTTCACGGTCGTCCGGGGCTTTGCCGTCCTGGTCGAGGTGGAACAGGATCCGCTGGGCGATGTTCTTGAACTCGCCTTCGTCGAACTGGACGTTCTCCAACAACGACGCCTCAACCCTGTCCCGCTCGACCGCCGGCGCGATCCGCAACGTCTCGTGGATGACCTTCAGATGCTGCCGACCCAACACCCCGTCGCGACCCGCCTCACGGATCGCTTGGCTGTGGAACAACTCCGCGTACCGAAGCCGCTCACGCGCTTCCCTGACCGTGAGCTGCCAGCGGATCACCATTGTCGACACGATCGAGGTCCGGTCCTCTTTCGACTTCACTGACCGGTTCCAGACTTCCCACACCCGCTCCAGCTGCTGGATGTAGAGCGCCCGATACAGGCTCTCGGCTTCTTCGCCGGCTTGCCACAGCTCCAGTTCGCCGTGCTGCCACCCTTCGGTGTCGGCAGGGAATTTAGGATTCGCTGACATACCCCCATTCTACTACCCTTATGTGATCGATTTCCGTTACGCACCAACCTGTACACGATCGTGGCAGCCTTCAATCCCTTCGCTGGAAAGCGCTTTCCAGCACCCCCCTCGCGACGCTTCCTCCACAGAGATCAGTCCTCACCCTCCGACCCGTCCCGAGCCTTCTGTAATCACGCGCACCCGCTCAACCCTTGTCGCGCAACGCACCCCGCTCACCCACCCATCTCGCGCCCCCTCCACTCCAGCACCGCATGCCGAAGAGAGAATGCTTGTTGTATAGGCAGAGGCCGGCAACCGCGCGGTGCGGACACCCGACGCTCCCAACGCACCCAACGCACCCAACGCACCAACGCACCCAATGCGCCAACACGCCAACGCACCCAACGCACCCAACGCACCCAACGCACCACCGCACCCAATGCGCCAACACGCCAACGCACCCAACGCACCACCGCAACTCAAGGATTAACGGCGTGTGGCAGTTCGCTTCGTGAGGCTAAAGTCCCTCTCATGGAGCGCCCCTTCGAAGTAGTCACCACCGGTCACTCCGGCACCCGGGTCCTCCGTTTCCTGGACGGCTCCGGCTACCTCAAAACCGCTCCCCCCGACGACATTGCCGCCGCCGACCTGATCGACGCCGAGCGCGACCGCCTCCTGTGGCTGCGTTCCCGCGACATCCCGGTCCCCACAGTCGTCGACGCCGGCCGCGGCTGGCTGCACACCGCCGCAGTCCCCGGCCGCCCCGCCTCCGACCCCTGGCCACCAGACCACCGCAACCGCAACCGCATCATGACGATCATGGGCGAGACCCTCCGCCACCTCCACTCCGTGGACCCCTCCGACTGCCCCTTCGGCACCGGCCCGGTCATCGGCCCGGTCACCAGCCCGGTCATCGGCCACGGTGACTACTGCCTCCCCAACGTCCTGATCGCCGACGACGGCACCGTGCACCTGATCGACGTCGGCCGCGCCGGCCTCCTCGACCCGTCCGTAGACATCGAGGACTGCCTGAACAGCATCCGTGGGCCGTTCAACCCGCAGTTCGACGAGGCTCACGCCACCCGGTTCCTCGCCGCCTACGGCACCTGACTCGCTTGCCGACCACTGCTACGGTCCGGGCCATGCTGACCGGGAAGCTTGTGCGGCTGCGGGCGCTCGAACCGTCCGACGCGGGGGCGCTCTACCGCTGGAACGAGGATCCGGCGGTGCTCCAGTGGATGATCAACGAGTATCCCGACTCCCTGGCCCAGTTGACCAAGCGCCTGGGCGAGGAACGGCCGCGGAACACGTACGACAAGCTGATCCTCTGCATCGAGACGCTGGCCGACCGAACCCCGATCGGCGTCATCGCCCTCACTGACGCCGAACCGGAGAACGGCCGGGCGGAGCTCGACGTCTACGTCGGAGAGGCGGCCTATCGCAATGGCGGCTACGGCACTGACGCGATCCGGGTGCTGTGTCGTTACGGCTTCGACCAGATGCGCCTGCACGGCATCACGCTCTGGGTGGTACCCGAGAACGGGGCGGCCCGGCACGTCTACAAGAAGCTCAGCTTCGTCGAGGAAGGCCGTGAGCGCGAGCGTTTCCGCCGCGACGGCCGGTGGTACGACCTGATCATCATGAGCGTGCTGGAAGGCGAACTGGTCGAGGACTGACGGTGCTCAGGCTTGTCCGGAGCGTGCAATCAAAGCCGGAAAGACCCGGGCGAACGACGCCAAGCTCTTGAACGGCTCCCCGGACAGCACGCGGTTGGCGATGGTGAACGGTAAGGCGGTGTGCCCGTTGACGATCACCGCCGGCGTCGCGTCCGACGTCCAGACGCCGCCGTAAACCTGCACGAGCACCTCACCGGTGTAGGCGCCAACCAGCTTCCACCACAGGTCGAGCCGCTCCCCGCCCAGAGGTCCCTCGGCCAGCAGCCGCTCGCACACGGAGTCGAGGCGCACCAGGCTGTCGACGGTGAAGTCGAGCTGCTCGGAGAACTCCTTGGCGGCGAGGGTCACGCACTGCTCGGCGACGAAGCGAAGGTCGGTGGACACGACGGGAATCGTGACACGGGGAAGGGCCCGTGCGCAGCGGAATTGCCCAGGAATCCCCTCTGCGCCAGGTAGGGGCGGCATAAGGGGGTGGGAATACCCTGAGCTCCCAACGGTTGGGATGGTACCCGGCGTCCCACTGCTGCGGCGGCAAGCTCGGCCGGTTCTCGGCCCTGCCAAGGAAATTCGAGGAACACCTGGTAGCCGCCGCCGACCAGGGCGACGTGAAAGCCGTCGGTGAGGATTCGCCGCATGGCGGTCGGGCGTGGGTCTCCCATGAGTCGTCGTCGCAGGCCCCGGCCTCGGCGGTGAGGCAGATGCTGTGCTGTTCCTGGATGGCTGCAGGCAGTTGACCGGCAGCAGCAGTTCGAACGACAGCCCGAGGGTGTCCAGGGTCAAGAGGCGCTCCCGACGGCCCATTCGCAGATGGCGGCGAGGGGCTGTTCGAGGGTCTTGCCGAGTTCGGTGAGGGCGTACTCGACGTGCTGGGGCGGCGTGGACTTGAGCACGCGGCGGTCGACGAGGCCGTCGGATTCCATGTCCCGCAGGGTCTCGGTGAGCACCTTGGCGCTGATGCCGGGGATGCGGCGGCGGAGCTCGGCATGGCGCTGGGGGCCGGCGAGCAGGGCGTAGACCAGCAGCACCCGCCACTTGGAGGCGAGTCGTTCCAACGCCTGCCGCGTGGCGCAGCTCTCCAACAGCACATCCGGCACCAACACGGGGAAAGGTTACCGCGAAGTGCCTTCTGGTCGCGGGGAAACCGCCGATCTAGGGTCGGCGCCATGACACGAGTGACGTTCCGGGCCGACGGTGTCGAACTGGTCGGAAACCTTTCCCTGGCAACGGATGCGCCGGCTGTAGTGCTGACGGGCCCGTTTACGGGTGTGAAGGAACAGGTGGTGGGCACCTATGCCCGTCTCCTGCACGAGCGAGGCGTCACGACCCTGGCTTTCGACCACCGGGGCTTCGGCGAGAGCGGCGGCCGGCGGGCGCACGAGGACAGCCAGGGCAAGCTGGCGGATTTGCGTGCGGCGGTGGAGGTGCTGGCCGAGCACACGGCAAGGATCGGCGTGGTGGGCGTGTGCCTGGGCGGCGGCTACGCGGTAAAGGCGGCGGCGACGGATCCCCGTCTCCAGGCGGTGGTGGGTATTGCCGGCGCGTACAACAGCCCGGCCCGTTTCAGCGCCGATCCGGGCTATCGCCAGGCGATTCGGTCGTTCATCGACCGCTACGACGAAGAATTGCCGGCGGTGGCGCCGAACAACGGCCTGGCGGCGATGGCCGGGGACGAGCCGTACGCCTACTACGGCACCGATCGGGCCATGGCCGAGCACTGGGAGAACCGGGTCACCTACGGCTCCCTGCACGCCATGATGACCCTCGACGCCCTCGGTGCGGCGCCGCTGCTGGCCGAAACCCCGCTGCTGGTCGTGCACGGCCGCAATGACGATTACTGCTCGCCCGATCTGGCCGCGGCGCTGTACGAGGAAACGGCCGGGAAGAAGGAGATTCTCTGGCTGGACGCGCACCAACACATCGACCTGTACGACGTGGAACCCTACGTCTCGCGGGCGGCCGATGCCGCCGCGGAATTCCTGCACCGCGAATTGTGACGGGAACCGCCGGCCGAAGCCGGCGGTTCCCGGTGCTGTCAGGCGTAGAGCTCGGCCCAGGTCGGCACGTGCGGGGTGATGAGCAGCTGCATGCCGGCCTCGGCGGGCAGGCGGTTGCCCTTGCGGGCGTTGCAGCTGCGGGCACTGCCGCCGCAGCAGGCGACGGTGTTGAGCCAGCTGGTCCGGGCGCCGCCGCGCGACAGCGGCACGATGTGGTCGATGGTGTCGGCGGGACGGCCGCAGTAGGCGCAGCGGTGGTTGTCACGCCTCAGGACGGCGCGGCGGGTCCAGCTCGGCGGCCGGCTGTAGCGCCACTTCATCACCACGTACCGCACGAGTCGCACGACCCGAGGCAGCGGGTAATGGCCGAACTTGGTGCCGGCGTCGGCCTCGTGGATCTCCGCGACCTCACGTATCAGCATTCGGACGGCGTGCGGGACCGACACGGTGTGCAACGGTTCCAGACTCGCGTTCAGCACTAATACGCCCATGACCTCCCACCTCCTCTCGTCGATAATCTTGTGCGCGCGAGAAGGGGGCGTCAATCGGTATATCGGGTCAGTCCACTGAGGACAACGCGCCGAACACGGCCCGGATCCGCGGCAGGTGCTCCCGGCCGCGCCGCGTTCCGATGTGGACGGTGTTGACGACGGGCTGGGAAGGCCGGTGCAACACGGAAAGCCGGCCGGCGGCCAGGTGCTCCTCGACCAGGTAGTGCGGGGCGATGGTCAGCCCGGCCCCGGCCAGCACGGCCGCGACGACGGCCCGAAAATCGTTGACGACCAGCGCCGGCGCCGGCGGCCGAATGGCCCAGCACTCCCGGAAATAGCGCCGGGCCATCGGCATCTCCTCGGAGTAGCCGACGAACCGCCGCTCCTGCTCGGGCTCGTACGGCTCGTCGCCGGACCGCCCGACCAGCAGGAACCGCTCCTCCAGCAGCTGCACGAGGTACATCCGCCGGGTCGGGACGCCCTCGATCTTGGTCAGCAGCGCCACGTCGATCTCGTCCCCCAGCACGGCCTGCACGAGATCGGGCGACAGCCCGACCCGGCACCGCACGGTCAGCCCTTCGGCCAGCAGCGGCGCCATCCGGGTGACCACGAACCGTTCCAGCAGGTCGACGGGGGCGCCGACGAAAACCGGCCCGGCCCCGGACAGGGTCGCCGAGCGCAGCCCGTCCAGCGCGCCTTCCAGGGCGTCGATGTGCTCGGCGACCTCGGCGGCGAGGCTGTGCCCGGCCTCGGTGGGCGTGATGCCGCGCCCGGCCCGCCGGAACAGCGGCCGCCCGACCGACTCCTCGATGGCCTTGAGATGGTGCGACACGGCGGGCTGCGACAGCCGCAGCGCCTCGGCCGCCCGCGCGACCCCGCCCGTCCGGTACACGCTCAGGAACGAGCGCAGGGCGACCAGTTCGGGGCGGTTCGTCACCCGAGTCAGCTTATTTGACCCCGGCCAGCGCGAAGAACTCCTGGCGCGACCGCGCGTCGGATCGCAGGACGCCCAGCATCGTCGACGTCACGGTGCTGGATCCGGAGGCCTTCACGCCCCGCAGCGTCATGCACGTGTGCTCGGCCTCGATCACCACGCCGACGCCCTTGGGCGCCAGCTGGGTGCTCAGCCAGTCCGCCACCTGCTTGGTCAGTCGCTCCTGGACCTGCGGCCGGCTGGCGAAGTGCTCGACGACACGGGCCAGTTTGGACAGTCCGAGGATGCGCGCGTCGGGCAGGTAGCCGACGTGCGCAACGCCGACGAACGGCAGGAGGTGGTGCTCGCACACCGACCGCACGGGGATGCTGCGGGCCAGCACCAGTTCGTCGTAGCCTTCGTCGTTGGGAAACGTGGTCAGGTCGAACGGCCGCGGCGTGAACAGCTCGGCGTAGGCCCGGGCCATCCGGCCCGGCGTCGCCCGCAGGCTTTCGGTGTCCGTGTCCACGCCCAGCGCGCGCAACAGGTCGCCGGCGGCGCGCTCGGCCGCTTCGAGATCGACACCGGTTGCGGGCTCGTGGACCACCCGTAACGCCTGCATGTGACCTCCTCGACCGTAGTTTCGCCAATAGATGTTGGTCTTATCGCCGTCGCAGGTCAAGAAGTGTGGTTGCGGACACGCTCGTAGGCGATATTCTGGGCAGGGTGAGCACCGATCGGGCGATCAGCGCCGTGGCCGCCCTCGACGACAACCTGCGCCGAGGCATGTTCGACTTCATCCGCGCCGCCCGGCATCCCGTGACCAGGGACGAGGCGGCCGCCGCCGTGGGCATCTCCCGCAAGCTGGCCGCGTTCCACCTGGACAAGCTGGTCGACGCCGGTCTGCTGCGGGCCCACTACGAGGGCGTGGGCCGGGTCGGGCGTGCCCCGAAGGTGTACGAGCCGTCGGACGTGGACGTGCAGGTCAGCATCCCGTCCCGGCAGTACAACCTGCTCGCCGACATCCTCGTCGACGCCGTGCTGACCGACGATCCGCGGGGCTCGGCCGAAGGCATCGCCGCCGACCGTGGCCGCGAGTTCGGGGTGGCCGAACGCGAGGAGGAGCGGCCGGGGCGGCTGGGCACCGAGCGCGCGCTGACCATGACGTGCCGGCTGCTGACGCGGCACGGCTTCGAGCCGCTGCGGGACACTCCGAGCACCGTGCGGATGCGGGACTGCCCGTTCCATCCGTTGGCGTCGAAGGCCCGTGACCTGGTGTGCGGCATCAACCGCGCGTTCCTGGAGGGCGTGATCGACGGGCTGGAGGCCCGGACCGTGGAGGCGGTGCTCGCGCCGGACGGCGCCGGAGACTGCTGCGTAGAGCTGCGTCCGCGCGAAGAGGACTGACGGCTTTTCCTGCCACTTCACTCTATAACCGATGGGGGGACTTGCCGCAAGGCCCCCGTACGGGCTCACAATCGCCCTCGTAAAGCGATGAGTGACGGGGGTATTTCCCATGCGAGTGTTGCTGTCGACCATCGGGTCGCGCGGTGACGTCCAGCCCGTGGTCGCCCTGGCCCTGAGGCTGCGGGAAATCGGGCACGAGGCACGGTTGTGCGCGCCGCCGGATTTCCGGGAATGGGCCGAGGGGCTGAGTGTCGAATTTGTGCCGCTTGGTTCCGAGGTGCGGCCCGGCACCAAGCCGGACTCCGAGTTCCGGCGGCTCGGGGCCACCCCGGAGGGCCGCCAGCAGCTGATGGACGGCACCGTGGCCACGCAGTTCGAGACACTGCTGCCGGCGGCCGAGGGCTGCGACGTGGTCCTGGGCTGGTCGGCGCTCCAGGTGGCGGCGCCGTCGATAGCGGAAAAGCTCGGTATTCGCCACGTCTACGCCACATACAGCCCTAATCAACTCCCTTCCGGGCAGCATCCGCCGATTCCGCTGCCGGGCTGTGTGCATCCGGCCGGCGCCGACAATCGCACGCTGTGGGAGATGGAATCGCGGCGGTGGAATGAGCAGTGGCGGCGGGCCGTCAATTCCAACCGGGCCAGGATCGGGCTCGGACCGATCGAGGACGTGCTGAGCCACATGAACTCGCCACGGCCGTGGCTGGCCGCCGACCCGGTGCTCGGGCCCTGGCCGGGGTCGGACGGGCTCCAGGTCACCCAGACCGGGGCGTGGCTGATGCGGGACGCGAGGCCGCTGCCGGATGAGCTGGCGCGGTTCCTGGACGCTGGTGAGCCGCCGGTGTTCTTCGGCTTCGGCAGCACCGGCGACGCCCAGGCCGAGGTCGTGAACACGATGGTGGCGGCGGCGCGGGCCGTCGGCCGTCGGGCGGTGATCTCCAGCGGCTGGGCCGATCTGGCGCTTGCCGCCGCGGCCGACGACGTGATCGTCATCGGCGAGGCCAACTTCCAGGCGCTGTTCCCGCGCATGGCCGCGGCCGTGCACCACGGCGGCTCCGGCACCACGACGGTGACCTCGATCTCCGGCACGCCGCACGTGATCGTGCCGCATCGCTACGACCAGTTCTACTGGGCGGAAAGGGTTGAGGCGCTGGGCATCGGCACCCGGCACGAGGGCACAGAGCCGACTGTCGAGTCGCTGACCGCCGCCGTGGACCGCGCGCTGCGGCCCGAGGTCGCGGTGGCAGCCAAGGCCGTGGCGACCGAGATGGTGCGTGACGGCGTCGAGACCGCGGCGAATCTCCTTGTGAGTTAAGCGGTGTTCAATTTCTTGGATCAGCGGTCCCGGCTGCTACCCCAGTGCCGGGACCGCAACACCCGCTTCAGGATCTTGCCGGCCCCTGACACCGGCAACTCCTCGACGAATTCCACCGAACGCGGAGCCTTGTAGCCGGCGATGTGCCGCTTGCAGTGCTCGCGCAGCTCGTCGTCGGCGGGCTCATGGCCGTCGGCCAGCACGACAACGGCATGCACCCGCTCGCCCCACTGCTCGTCCGGCACGCCGATCACCGCGCACGCGGCCACCGCCGGGTGCTTGGCCAGCGCGTTCTCCACCTCGGCCGAGTACACGTTCTCGCCGCCGGAGACGATCATGTCCTTGAGCCGGTCGACGATGTGGACGTAGCCGTCGTCGTCCATGTAGCCGCCGTCGCCGGTGTGCATCCAACCGCCGCGCAGCGCCTTTTTCGTTTCCTCGGGCTGATTCCAGTAGCCCAGCATCACGTTGTCGCCGCGCACCACGATCTCGCCGACGGCGCCGCGGGGGACCTCGCGGTCCTGGTCGTCCACGACCATCACCTCGACGTGCGGCGCCGCCCGCCCGGCGGACCGGCGCAGGCTGGCGTCGTGGTGTGCCTCCGGGCCGAGCAGCGTCGCCACCGGCGCCAGCTCGGTCATGCCGTACGCCTGCGTGAACTCGGTGCCGGGCAGGCGTTTCGCCGCCCGGTCGAGGACGGCTTCGGAGATCGGCGAGGCGCCGTAGACCAGGTGGCGCAGGCTGGACAGGTCATGCTCGGCGGCCTCCGGTGAGTCGACCAGCAGTTGGATCATCGTCGGGACGAGCAGCACATCGGTCACGCGGTGGCGCTCGATCGCCTCGGCCACGCCCTGGGGAGTGAAGGAGGGCACCATCACGTGCGTGCCGCCGATCAGGTTGCGGGCGGTCCAGGCCGAGCAGTCGGCCAGGTGGAACATCGGCGCCGCGTGCAGGTAGCGGCCGCCGGGCTGGACGTACGTGCCGGCGGCGCAGCTGCCCAGCGCGGAGACGATCATGTTGTCGTGGCTGAGCATCACGCCCTTGGAATGGCCCGTGGTGCCGCCGGTGTAGAAGATGCCGGCCATCGAGTTGCCGCCGCGGCGCGAATCCGGCATGGGCTCGTGCGTGTCGACCAGGTAGTCCACGACCGCCGCGCCGCCGATGATCGTCGTCAGGCACGGGGCCAGCTCGCGCAGCTGCGGCACCATCGGCGCGAACGTCTCGTCCACGTAGAGCACGCTGGTGCCGGAGTCCTGGAGCGAGAAGGCGATCTCGCTCGGCGTCCACCGGGTGTTGACCGGCGTGACGACGGCGTCCGCCCACGGCACGGCCAGCAGGAACTCGTGGTAGATGTCCGAGTTCAGGGCCAGCAGGCCGACCCGGTCGTCCTGGCCGACGCCGAGGTCGCGCAGCGCCGCGGCCAGCCGGGCCACCCGGTCGGCGCTCTCGGCCCAGGTCCGGACGCGGTCCCCGAAGATCGTCGCCGGGAGGTCCGGGGTCTGCCGCACCGCTCGGTGCACGCACTGCGTGAGCTGCATGGCCGGCCTCCTAGAGCGTATCGTCGTTCACTTTGTACCCGATACCGCACGTAGATCGCCATGTTTTGGGCCTGATGGACCGACGTGTGGTTCACTATCGGCCATGGTCACCCGTCCCCGCGACCGTCGGCAGCAGGTGTTGGCGGCCGCCGCCCGGCTGTTCTGGCAGCACGGTTTCCACCGGGTCGGGATGAGCGACATCGCCGCCGAGGTCGGCATCGGGGCCAGTGCCCTGTACCGGCACTTCCGCGGCAAGGACGACCTGCTCGCCGCCGTGGTCGACGAGAGCCTCGACTGGTTGGAAGCCGTCCTGGCCGCCGCGCCGTCGGGCGTCGAGGGCACCATGACCGCCGTTTCCGAGGTCGTCCTGGCCCGCCGCGAGTTCGGGGTGCTGTGGGACCGCGAGGGGTGGCACCTGTCCCTGGAACAGCGCCGCACCATCCGCCGCCGGCTCCGCATCGGCGTCGAGCGTGTCGCCCAGTCGTTGGTCGCCGATCAGCCTTTGTTGCGGGCCAGGGCCATCACCGCCCTGATGGCCAGCGTTTCCTACCACCGCTACGACATCAGCGCCGCCGAGTTGCGCCGGATCGCCCAGGCCATGATCGCCGTCGAGCTGCCGGCCGTTGTGGCGGAGCCTGTGGTCGAGGGCTGCGACCCCCAGCCCGTCGTCTCCCGTCGCGAGGCCGTTCTCGTTGCCGCGTCACGGCTTTTCGCCTCCCGCGGCTCCGCCTCGGTCAGCATCGCCGACATCGGCGAGGCCGCCGGCATCGCCGCCCCCACCGTCTACGCCCACTTCGTCAGCAAGCAGGACCTGGTGGTGGCCGCCCTTTCCCGTGGCACCGAGTCCATGTGGCTGTCCCTGCACAACATTCTGCGCACCGCCGACGGGCCCGCCGACGCCCTGGACCGGGCCATAGGCGACTACTTCTCTTTCGCCACCGCCAATCCCGACCTGGTCCGCCTGTTGCTCACCGAGGTCCTCAACGTCGAGACCCAGGAGCGCACCCGCCGCGAGTACGCCCAGGAACTGGTCGCCCTCGTCCAGCGCGCCCGCCCTGCCGTCTCGGTCGACTTCGCCGGCACCGTCGTCCTCGGCGCCATCGGCATCATCAATGCCATGACCCAGGTCGCCGAGTTGCGTGGCCGCCCGGAGATCGCCGTCTTCGCCCGCGCCATCCTCTGGAGCTGATCAGGTAGCGCGGTACTCCACCAGGCCCCACTCGCCCTCGTCGCCGGGGCCGGTCGCGTTCGACGTCACCTCGAAGGCTCCGGGCTGGGCGTGTTCGACCTTCGGCCAGGTCCGGGTGACGGTGTCCGGCACGTCGAGCCGTACCCAGGTGTGGTCCATCCGCGCGTCGCCGTCGAACTGGGTGGTGTTGAAGCGGACCGAGTCGGCGAACCGCACGTGCCCGAACCTGGTGTCACCCCGGAACTTGGCTTCGCTGAACTCGACGTAACCGCCGAACCGCACGGCGACGAAGTCGGCCAGCGTGGCGAACACGGCCCGGTCGAACCGGGTCTCCCCGGCGAACTCGACGTTCGCGAAGCGGACCGCGCCCTTGAACCGGGTGCCGGCGAAGCGGGCATTGCCCTCGAACCGCACGGCCTCGAACTGCACGTCCCCGGCGAAGACCGTTTGGCTGTAACGGGCGGCCGCCTCGAACACCGTCGAGTGGAACGACGCCCCGATCGCGAAGCGGGCCTCGCTGAACCGCGCGTTCTTCACGAACCGGGCTTCGTCGAAGGCGGCCGACTTGAACTGCGCGTACAAGAACAGCGCCGGGCCGGTGAAGGTCGTGCCGACGGCGGACAGGTGCCCGGCGAAGTGCGCGTCTTCGAACGTGGCGTGCCGGATCGTCGCCCGGTCCAGCCGAGTCTCGCCGTACAGCCGCGCGTTCGCACAGGTCAGCTGGCGAACCACGGCCGCGCTGAGGTCCAGGTCGAGCAGGGTCGCGCCGGTCAGGTCGAGGTCGAGGTCCGCCCAGTGGGTATCGCCGGCCACCGCGTGTGCGCCCAGGATGCGTTGCGCCGTAAGGCGGACCTCGCGTTCCTCGCGGGGGCCGTCCTCCTCGAAGGGCATCCGCAGGTAGGCGCACAACAGGTTCACCACGGTCTGGCGCTGGTCGGCGTTGGCCTGGGCGAGGCGTTCCAGGGCGTACATGCCGGCCAGGCGGACCGGGGCCTTGTCGGAGCCGAGCTGTTCGGCGGCCTTGGTGTACAGGTCGGTGACCCGGCGCTCCAGGGCGTCGGCCTCCGACGAGGCGGCCATGCGTTCCTGGAGGGCGAAGGCGCGGTCGACCTTGTCGTGGTCGAGGTCCTTCTGGCGCAGGGCGATCTCACTCGTGCGCTGGCGGCGGGCGGCCAGCCAGAGCGCGCCGGCGCCGCCGGTGCCGACGACGATGGTGCCGGCGGTCTTGATGGCGTCCAAGCGGTTGGCGGACTGGGGTGTGCCGTCGCCGTAGGAGAGCAGCAGCCACGCGGCGACGCCGACACCGATCACTACCAGCGCCAATGCGGCCAGGGCGATGGTCCGTAAGGACAGCACGCGGTAGGTAGCGTCCGGGTCGGTGGCCTTCACGCGGCCATTCTGGCAGGTTCAGAGGGGGAGGACCTCGACTTCGGGCCCGGTCCACTGTGGAGGGACGACGGCCAGGACGTCGGCCATGGCGGCGCCCCAGAGGTTGCCGGCGCGGTCGCGGCCGACGGGGACGAGGGCGTCGTCGGTGCGAATCGCCGGCACGAGACGGGTTTCGGTGGCACGGGCGGTGACGGCGCCGCGGAGGCGGCCGGTGAGCGGGGCCATCGGACTCCGGCCGGCGAGGCCGCTCAGGAGCGGGCCCAGCAGGGTGTGGCCGGCGGCCAGGGCGGCGAAGGGGTTGCCGGGGAGGCCGACGACGTGCCGGCCGTCGGGTAGGGCCGCCAGGAGCTGCGGGTGCCCGGGGCGGCAGGCGACGCCGTCGACCAGGATCTCCGCCTTCAGTGTGCCCAGCACCGGTCGCAGATGGTCGGCCGGCCCGACCGAGGTGGAGCCGCAGACCGCCACCACGTCCACGTCGTCGCAGGCCATCGCCTCCGACAACGCCCCGGCCCGATCCGCCACGAACTGGGTGTCGACCAGCTCACCGCCGGCCGCGGTGATCAGCCCCGGCAACAGGGGACCGATGGCGTCGCGGACTTGGCCGGGCGTCGGGAGGCCCGCCGTGAGCAGCTCGTCGCCGCTCACCACCACACGCACACGGGGACGGCGGTGCACACGGAGGCTGTCGTAGCCCACGCTCGCCGCCAACCCCAGCGCCGCCGGCGTCGCGACCGTGCCCCGATGTAGAACACGTCGCCCACGAGGGATGTCTTCGCCCCGGCGGCGGATGTGGTCCCTGGCGGGAAGGACCCCGGTCACTACGCCTTCGTCTACTGTGGACAGTTCGACCGGAAGAACCGCCTCGGTGCCAACGGGAATCGGCGCCCCGGTGGCGATCTCGAATGCCTGACCGGGCTCCAGGGCGGCGTCCGGGGAACACGGTCCAGCCAGTCTGCGGCCCACCACGGTCCACGGCGCCGGCCCGCGCACCGCGTAGCCGTCCATCGCTGACGTGTCGCACAGCGGCAGCGACACCAGCGCCGGCAGATGTTCGCTGAGCACCAGTCCCAGCGCCTCGCCCAGCGTGACCGTGATCGTCTCCAGCGGCTCGGCCGCGTCCCGCGCGACCTGCCTGGCTTCCGCCCAGCCCGTGGTCATGCTATACAACTTATCACATACTGTATGCAATCTGGATCTGATGAACGGGTGGCCCGGGACCGAAGAGGTCCGGCGAACGAGGACCGGCCGGTGCGGGCGGGCAGGAACCAGGCCGGCGCGAAGGCCGGCGGGCGGCGTCAACGACTGCGGGTGGGTGAGACCGATGGTTAGTGAAGTGACCGACTTCTACGGCCGGCGGTACCGGGTCGGGGAGAGTGATCGCGAGCTGCTGGGGCATTCCAGGAACTGGGTGCTGGCGGCGGCGTGCGTGGCGATGCTGGTCGCCGGGGCGGGGCAGTACGGGTTCGGCCTGATCGTGGGCGGCGAGTACTGGCTGCTGGCGATCTGGGTGGCCACGCAAGCGGTTGCGGTGTTTCCGCTGGCCTGGCTGAGGGAGCGGCTGCACGTGCGGCCGACGCTGGCGATGATCGCGGGCGCGATGCTGACGGCGCTGGGCGATCTGTTCGCGGGAGCGTGGACGGCGGTGCTGGGCGGCCTGGGGGCGGCGATCGTCTACGGCGCCTGCTTCGGCGTGGTGGCGAAGTGGTTCCCGGAACGGCGCACGTGCCTGGGCCTGGTGAGCGGGGCGTTCGCGGCGGGGTCGGTGCTGTTCGCGACACCGTTGTCGATCATCGCCGTCGTGGTGATCACGGCCTGCGGCTTCGTGCTGCGCGAGCCGCCGCCGGACTGGTGGCCGGCGAAGCCGGACCCGCGGAAGTGGGCGCTGGACAAGACGCTGAACCTCAGCCTGAAGCACAACCGGCCGGCGATCCGTCGGTACACGCCGGGCCAGCTGCTCCGCTGCCCGACCTCGGCCGTCATGTACGTCCTGGTGGCCTGCGCGGCGGCGGCGTGGCTGTTCGACGTCGCCTACATGGCGGCCTTCGTGGCGTCCAGCGGTTGGGGGTACGCCTTCGCGGCGGTCGCGGTCTGCGTGCTCACGCTGGCCAGCGGCGTGGCCCGATGGGCGACGGGCTGGGCCGGCGAACGATTCGGTGTCGGCCGGGTGGTCCGGACCGCGCTGGCCCTGGGCGCCCTCGGCCAGCTGCTGCTCATCGTCGCCGGGCAGCACCAGGCGGCCGTCCTCCTGGTGTTCGCGGCGCTGCTGGTCGGCACCACCGCGGGCTGCTGCTACGCCCTGCTGCCCGCCCTGGTCGAGGCCCATTTCGGCGACCAGGCCGGCCTGCTGAACTTCGGCCTGGTCTACAGCGCCAAGGCGGTCGGCGGCATCGTCGGCATCGGCCTGACCACCACCATGGTCGCGACGTACGGCTACGCGGCGGGCTTCCTGCTCGCGGCGGGCCTGGGCGTGCTGGGCGCCCTCGCCGGCGGCATGCTGCGCCAACCCGGCGTCCCGCGACTGCTGGTGCCGGCCTGATGGGCCGCGTCACCACGCGGCGGCGGGTCGTTCGCGTCGTGGACGGCCGGGTGAGCGCCCGGCCGGACACGCTCGCCGCCGAGGAACCGCTGGAGATCCGGGTCGGCGGCCAGCCGCTGTCCGTCACGATGCGCACGCCCGGCCACGATTTCGACCTGGCGGCGGGCTTTCTCGTCTCCGAGGGCGTGATCGGCCGGACCGACGAGCTCAACGCCATCCGGTACTGCGCCGGCGCGACGGTCGACAACGGCAACACGTACAACGTGCTGGACGTGAGTTTGGCCCCCGGGGTGCCGCCGCCGGATCCGTCGGTGGAGCGCAACTTCTACACCACCTCCTCGTGCGGGCTGTGCGGCAAGGCCAGCCTCGACGCCGTGCGGGCGACCAGCCGGTGGTCGGTCGAGTTCGACGAGCTCAAGGTCGACATCGACACCGTCACCACCATGCCGGACACCCTGCGCACGGCCCAGCTGGTGTTCGATCGCACGGGCGGCCTGCACGCGGCGGGACTGTTCACGCGGGACGGTCGGCTGCTGTGCCTGCGCGAGGACGTCGGCCGGCACAACGCCGTCGACAAGGTGATCGGCTGGGCGCTGCGGGACAACCGGCTGCCGTTGAGCGGAACGGTGCTCATGGTCAGCGGCCGAGCATCCTTCGAGTTGGTGCAGAAGGCCGTGATGGCCGGTATTCCGGTGCTGGCCGCGGTGTCGGCGCCGTCCTCGCTGGCGGTGGAGCTGGCCGCCGAGATGGGGCTGACGCTGATCGGGTTCCTGCGTGGCACCTCGATGAACGTCTACACCGGAGGCCAGCGGCTGGGTCTCTGATTACGCTGGTCAGATGTTCAAGCCGGCACAGCTGGAGAGCTTCCTGGCCGTCGCCCAGACGCTCAGCTTCACCCAGGCCGCCGACCAGCTCGGCGTCCGGCAGTCGACGATCAGCCAGCACGTGCGGCAGCTGGAGTCGATCGTCGGCAAACAGCTGTTCCTGCGGGACACGCACACGGTCGAGCTCACGCCTGAGGGTGAGGCGATGGTCGGTTTTGCCCGCACGATCGTCGACACCGGTCGGGAGGCGGTCAGCTTCTTCGCCGGGCCACAGCTGCGCGGGCGGCTGCGGTTCGGCGCGTCGGAGGACTTCGTCTCCACGTACCTGACCGACGTGCTGCGGGACTTCCGGCGGCGGCATCCGGGCGTGGAGCTGGAGCTCACCGTGGGACTGAGTGGCGAACTGCATCGGAAGTTGGAAGCTCGCCAACTGGACCTCGTTTTCGGCAAGCGGCAACTGGGCGCGGCCCACGGGCAGCTGGTGTGGCGGGACCGGCTGGTCTGGGTGGGCACGGAGACCACGCGGCTCGACCCCGGAACGGCCGTTCCGCTGATTCTGTATCCGGAGCCGAGCGTCAGCCGCGCGCAGGCGTTGGAAACCCTTCAGTGGCACGGCCGACAGTTCCGCATCGCCTGCACGAGCACCAGCCTGAGCGGGCTGCGCGCCGCCGTGCTGGCCGGCCTCGGCGTGACCGCTCACACCCGCAGCCTCATTCCGCACGATCTCGTGGAACTCGGGGCGCACCAAGGTCTTCCGGCCCTGGGCGAGGTCGAGTTCGTGCTGTCGCCGCCGCCCCGCATACGCACCGAGACCGCCCGTGCCCTCGGCGCCGCGATCATCGCCGACGCCAACCGGCTGCGCCACGCACGCTAGAATGGTCCACCACGCACGGATTCGAGGGGAGTGCCCTCCACATGGGTAGGCGGCGCGCCACGGTCGACCACGTGCTGGGCGACCTCCGCCGCCGTGACTTCCTGCATCCGGACGTTCGCGTTGTGTGCCAACGGCTGTCGCGCGAGCGGGGCCGGCCGCTGCACCTGATCCCGCTGCCCCTGCGGACCTCGATCAGCGGCGCCTGGCTGGGCATGCCCGACGCGGACTACATCGTGTACCAATCGGTGGGTTCCAGCCCGCTGCACCAGGTTCACGTCATCTGGCACGAGATCGGGCACATGCTGCTGCCCGGCCACGCCCGCACGTGTGACGTCGACCCGGCGACACGGGACGTGCTGATGAAGGTGCTGAACGCGCTGGTGCCGAATCTCAGCCCGGCCGTGCTGCGGCGCATCCTCGGCCGCGGCGGCTTCACCGACGGCCAGGAGATCGAGGCCGAGGTGTTCGCCGGCGCGGCGGTGCGGGCTCTGGGCGAGCTGGCGCCGTCGGGCCATCGGAATCTGACCGAGGCCGAGGCGCAGGTCGTCGACGCCCTGGCCCGAGAACTGCGCGTCTGACCGTGCTGACCGCGGCGCTCGTGGTGACGGTCGTCGTGGCCGCTGCCGCCCTGATGACCCGGCTGCGCATGCTCGTGCGCGTCACCGTCGACCGGCGGCCCGGGCATGTGCTGGCGTTGGGCTTCGTCGCGTGGTTTCTGGCTGTGCCGTTGGAGATCGAGTCCATCGCGATGGCCGTGGACCGGTGGGCCGGCTGGGCACTCGCGTGGACGCTGCTGCACGTGATCGCTTGTGCGGGCGGCTTTTTAACGCAGGCCTTCTACTGGCTGGCGACCTCCGACCGCACGGATCCCTTGCAGCGGGTCAAGGTCGCTTCGTCCGTGCGGCGGTCGGCGGTGCTGGGCGTGTCGGCGTTGACGGTCGGGCTGATCCTGTTCGCGACTCGGCCCCGTGATGTGAACTTCCTGAGCGGACCCGCCGGTCGGATGGTCACGCCCGGCCCGGTGCATCCCGTCGCGGCGCTGACGTACATCGTCATCGTCAGCTACTTCGCTTACACCATCGCGAGTTTCACCGTCACGTCATGGCGGTGGGCGGCCAAGGCCGACCTACTGTGGCTGCGGCGCGGACTGCGCATCCACACCGTCGGCTGCGTGTTCGGGCTCGTGTTCTGCGCGCACGTGATCGGTTACCAGCTGACCGAGGCGGTCGGGATCATCCCGCCGTGGCCCGAGTTGCAGGGCGACGGCGCCCTGGTCGCGTTGAGCCTGCTGCCCGCCTTCATCGGCGTGACCGCGCCCGGCTGGGGGCCTCGGGTCGAGGGATTTGCCCGCTCGCTGCGGCACTACCGGCATCGGCGGCGGCTGTATCCGTTGTGGCGCAGCCTGAGCGGCTCCGTCGTCACACTCGACCCGCCCCGGTCCGAGTGGCAGGACCGTCTGCGGCTGCGGCCCGGGCAACAGCACGCCCTGGTGTACCGGCGGGTCATCGAGCTGTGGGACGGGTTGCTTGCCTTGCACCCCACCATGTCCGGCTCGGTCGGGCTGGACGGGCCGGATCTGGCCGGGGACATAGACTGGTGGCTGGAGATCGCGCGGGCCGTGCGTTCCCGTCCGCTCGACGAAGTGTTGGCCTCCTACCAGGGACAGTCGTGACCTCTGAGCTCGATGCCGCCGGTATCCGCGATCCCCGGCTGCGCGCGTGTTACCTGCGGTGCAAGCAGTTGCTCGTCTCGCACGACAAGTCCTACTACGTGGCGTCGTTGCTGCTGCCGCCGGCCAAACGGCCACACGCGCACGCCGTCTACGGCTTCGCCCGGCACGCCGACGAGATGGTCGACGGCGTCGACACGTCGTCCTTCGCTGCATGGCGGGACCGGATCCTGGCCGACCTCAAGGCCGGCGAGACCTCCGACGAGATCGCCGGGGCGTTGCTGCACACCATGCGGACCTGGGACATTCCCCGGCATCTCGTCGAGACCTTCCTCGACGCCATGGCCTCGGACCTGGTCGTCACCTCGTACGAGACGTATGCCGATCTCGAGGTCTACATGCACGGCGCCGCCGGGACCATGGCCTTGCAGCTGGCCCCGGTTCTCGGCGCTTCGTCCGACGAGGCGCTGGCGGCCATGCGGGCCATGGGCCTCGCCTTCCAGCTCACCAACATCCTCCGCGACGTCGGCGACGACCTTCGTCGGGGCCGCGTCTACCTGCCGGCCGAGGACCTCCGCCGCTTCGACGTCACCGAGATCGTGCCCGGGCCGGCGTTGACCGAGCTGCTCCGCTTCGAGATCGCCCGCACCCGGGAGCTGTACCGCCAGGCCCGGGCCGGGATTCCGCTGCTGCACCCCACCGGCCGTCAGACCGCGCTCGCCGGCATCGACCTGTACGGCGGCATTCTCGGCGCCATCGAGCGGGCCGACTACGACGTGCTCAGCCGGCGGGTCAGCGTCGGCACCGGTCGCCAGTTGGCCATCGCCGTGCCGGCGTTGTTCCGGTCCCTAGCTGCCCGCTTCACGGTCGGTCCGGCGTAACTCCATCACCTGTTCGAGCAGCACCTTCGCCGCCTCCGCGAGCTGGCCGCTGTCCTGCTCCAGCAGCATGGCCCGCAGGGCGAAGGCGAGGACGCCCTTGTCGCGCCACTCGGCCAGCCGCATCAGGTCCCGGTGGATGCCCGCCACCTTCTCGGCCGCCTGCGGCGTGGTCGGCGTCAGGAAGTACACCGGGTCCAGGTCGAAGAACGTCGCCAGGCCCTGGACCACGTTCACCGTCGGGTTGTCCCGCTCGCCGCCGCGCAGCATGCCGATGTACGAGCCGGTCACCTTCACACCCAGCTCGCCCAGCGCCGCCGCCACCTCCGTGTTGCGGTACTCCGGCCCTTCCGGGCCGTTCGGCCGCACCGCGTCGAAGGCGGCATTGAGTTTGTCCCGGAAGCTCAGCACAGCGTCCCCCACTCCGCTCAACTGATGTCGCCCCGCCGGGGTCGACCTACCCAAGAGTAGTTGACACCCTCGGCGGCAGCCATAGACTGGTCGAGCGGTGGTCAACTGGTCTTGTGGCCCGTTGCCGTCCGAGGGGTGGACTGGTTGAGTCGAATGGCCCACGCGCCTGACGAGGGGCGGGCGTGCGGACCAGGGGAGAGATCCGACTCGGCCGCCCGTGTGGTTCCTGCTCGGCCTCGGGGGAGGGTGAGCAGGAACCCCACGCGTCTCCCGTCCACCGACATCCCGCATTCGCAGCCGGATCACGGCATGTCTTCCTGCCAGTAGGCGAACATGAGCCGGAGGCAGCGGACCTGGGCGGCGGACATGCCGGCGCTGACGGCGGCCAGGAGGGCCTCGGGGTCGGCGTCGAGCTCCTGGACGATCTCGACGAGGTCGCCCCCGTTGTCGCTGGAGAGGGCATCGGCGGCCTCTTCCAGGGACAGCCCGAGCTCGACGAGGCGCCGGGTGCGCAGCAGGAGCACGAGATCCCGCAGTTCGTAACGGCGATAGCCGTTCTCCCGCCGGGAGGGCTCGGGCAGGAGACCGATGCGGTGGTAGTGCCGCACGGTCCGTGTTGTCACCCCGGCCAAGCCGGCCAGTTCGCCGATCCGCATGGCCGCAGCAAACACCTTGACGCTGCGACGGGGGTCAACTGAGATCCGAGCGGCGATCCGGGATCGGCACCGGATCGCCGCTCGGCGTTCGGTCACCCGGTGAGCAGTTCCCGGGCCAGCAGGGCGGTCTCGCCGGGAGTGCGGCCGACGGCGATGCCGGCGGCCTCCAGCGCGACCTTCTTGGCGGCGGCGGTGCCGGAGGAGCCGGAGACGATGGCGCCGGCGTGGCCCATGGTCTTGCCCTCGGGCGCGGTGAAACCGGCGACGTAGCCGACGACGGGCTTGGTGACGTGCTGCTGCACGAAGGCGGCGGCCCGCTCCTCGGCGTCGCCGCCGATCTCGCCGATCATGACGATGAGCTCGGTCTCCGGATCGTCCTGGAACGCCCGCAGCGCGTCGATGTGGGTGGTGCCGACGATGGGGTCGCCGCCGATGCCGACGGCGGTGGAGCAGCCGAAGTCCCGCAGCTCGTGCATCAGCTGGTAGGTCAGCGTGCCGGACTTGGACACCACGCCGACCCGGCCGGGCTTGGTGATGTCGGCCGGAATGATGCCGGCGTTGCACTTGCCGGGGCTGATCACGCCGGGGCAGTTGGGCCCGATGATCCGGGTCCTGCTGCCGGCGGAGTGGGCCCAGAACGCGGCGGTGTCGTGCACCGGCACGCCCTCGGTGATCACGACGGCCAGCCCGATGCCGGCGTCGACGGCCTCGATCACGGCCGCCTTGACGAACGGCGGCGGCACGAACAGCACCGACACGTCGGCGCCGGTGGCGGCCATGGCCTCGGCCACGCCGCCGAACACCGGCAGGGTCCTGCCCTCGACGGCCAACGACTGCCCGGCCTTGCGGGCGTTGACGCCGCCGACGATGGTGGTGCCGGACCGCAGCATCCGTGCGGTGTGCTTGCTGCCCTCGGAGCCGGTCATGCCCTGCACGACAACCCGGCTGCCCTCGTCGATGAAGATCGCCATGTCACGCTCCCTGCGCCGCGAGCCGGGCGGCGGTGCGCGCCGCGTCGTCCATCGTCTCCACCATCGTCACGAGGGGATGCCCGGCCTCGACCAGGATCTCCCGCCCCCGCTTGACGTTGTTGCCGTCCAACCGCACCACCAGTGGCTTGGTGGCGCGGGAACCCAGCATTCCCAACGCCTGCAGGATGCCGTCGGCGACGGCGTCGCAGGCGGTGATGCCGCCGAACACGTTCACGAAGACGCTGCGAACGTCGGCGTCGCCGAGGATGATCTCCAGCCCGTCGGCCATCACCTGCGCCGACGCGCCGCCGCCGATGTCGAGGAAGTTCGCCGGCCCGGCCCCGCCGGCCTGGGCGACGACGTCCAAAGTGGACATCACCAGCCCGGCACCGTTGCCGATCACGCCGACGTCGCCGGTCAGCTTGACGTAGTTGAGCCCCTTGGCGTGCGCGGCCCGCTCCAGCGGGTCGGACACCTCGGTGCCGAACGGACGCTGAGCATGCCGGAACGAGGCGCTCTCGTCCAGGGTGACCTTGCCGTCCAGCGCGATGATCTCGCCGGATTCGGTGCGCACCAGCGGGTTCACCTCGACCAGGGTGCAGTCCTCGGCCACGAACACGTCCCACAGCTTGACGATCACCTCGGCCGCCGCGGCCGGAAGTCCGGCCGCCAGGGCGATGTCGGCCGCCTGGCCCAGGTCCATGTCGACCACGGGCCGCCGCACCAGGGCGTCGGGCCGGGTGGCGGCGACCTCCTCGATGTCCATGCCGCCCTCGGCCGAGGCCATCGCCAGCCACGTCCGGTTGGCCCGGTCCAGCAGGAAGGAGAAGTAGTACTCGTCGGCGATCGTGGACGCGGCGGTCACCAGCACCTTGTGCACGGTGTGCCCCTTGATGTCCATGCCGAGTATGGCCTCGGCGGCGGCCCGCGCCTCGGTGGGCGTCCGCGCCAGCTTGACGCCGCCGGCCTTGCCGCGGCCGCCGACCTTCACCTGGGCCTTGACCACGGCCGGTCCGCCGATGTCCACGGCGGCGGCGTGGGCGCCCGCGGCGGTGCTGGTCACCTCGCCCGGTGGCACCGGCACACCGTGACGGGCGAACAGATCCCTGGCCTCGTGTTCGAACAGATCCAACGTGCGGCCCTCCTGGAGAACTCGCGCGGGGTGGCTGGGGCCGGCCGGGGTCTTCCGCCCTGTGGATTTTTCCCTCGGGCTGGGCTTTCCCCTGGGCGCCAAGATCGCGAAATCTTCTCGACTTGCTCTGGACACCGGGCCGGAACAGGCGTAAGCATATGCCTACTCCATATCGTATGCAATCTACAGTGCAGCGGAGCCGGCGAGGAGTTGACCAGCATGGTGGGAACAGAACCCGTGGTAGACAGCCAGACGGCGAACGGATCCGCCCCCGCGCCCCAGATGATCACCGGTGGCCATCTCGTCGCGAAGGCGCTCAAGGCCGAGGGCGTCGACACGATATTCACCCTGTGCGGCGGGCACATCATCGATATCTACGACGGATGCGTCGACGAGGGCATCAGGGTCATCGACGTCCGCCACGAGCAGGTCGCCGCGCACGCCGCCGACGGGTACGCCCGCGTGACGGGCACGCCGGGTTGCGCAGTGGTCACCGCGGGCCCGGGCACGACGAACGCGGTCACCGGCGTGGCCAACGCCTTCCGCGCGGAGAGCCCGATGCTGCTCATCGGCGGCCAGGGAGCCCTGACGCAGCACAAGATGGGCTCACTGCAGGACTTGCCGCACGTCGACATGATGAACCCGATCACCAAGTTCAGTGCCACGGTGCCGGACACGGCCCGGGCGGCGGACATGGTGTCGATGGCGTTCCGGGAGGCCCTCAACGGCGCGCCCGGCCCGTCGTACCTGGAGATCCCGCGCGACGTGCTGGACGGCAAGGTGCCGGTGGAGAAGGCCCGCGTGCCGCAGGCCGGCCGCTACCGCGCCTCGACCCGGCAGGCCGGCGACCCCGAGGCGGTGGAGAAGCTCGCGGACCTGTTGGTGCACGCCAAAAAGCCGGCGATCCTGCTCGGCAGCCAGGTCTGGACCACGCGGGGCACCAACGCGGCCATCGACCTGGTGCGCAACCTGAACATCCCGGCCTTCATGAACGGCGCCGCCCGCGGCTCGCTGCCGCCCGGCGACCCGCACCACCTCCAGCTGTCGCGCCGCTACGCCTTCGACAACGCCGACGTGATCGTCATCGTCGGCACCCCCTTCGACTTCCGGATGGGGTACGGGCGAAGGCTTTCCACCAAGGCGACCGTGGTGCAGATCGACCTGGACTACCGCACCGTCGGCAAGAACCGGGACATCGACCTCGGCATCGTCGGCGACGCCGGCCTGATCCTGGCCTCGGTCACCGCCGCCGCCTCCGGCCGGGTCGACAACGGCGCGACCGGCCGCAAGCCGTGGCTGGAGGAGCTGCACAAGGTCGAGGACCAGGCGCGGCAGAAGCGGTTGCCGCAGCTGCACTCCGACGCCAACCCGATCCACCCGTACCGGCTGATGCACGAGATCAACCAGTTCATCACCGAGGACTCCATCTACGTCGGCGACGGCGGCGACATCGTCACCTTCTCCGGCCAGGTGCTGCAGCCCCGCTCGCCCGGCCACTGGATGGACCCGGGCCCGCTGGGCACGCTCGGCGTCGGCATCTCCTTCGTGATGGCGGCCAAGCTGGCCCGGCCCGACAAGGAGGTCGTGGCGCTCTTCGGTGACGGCGCGTTCTCCATGACCGGCTGGGACTTCGAGACGCTGGTCCGCTTCAACCTGCCGTTCGTCGGCATCGTCGGCAACAACTCGTCGATGAACCAGATCCGCTACGGCCAGGCTCAGAAGTACGGCCTGGCCAGGGAACGCGTCGGCAACACGCTGGGCGACGTGCGCTACAGCGAGTTCGCCAAGATGCTCGGCGGCTACGGCGAGGAGGTGCGCGACCCGGCCGACATCGGCCCGGCGCTGCTGCGCGCCCGCGAGTCCGGCCTGCCGTCGCTGATCAACGTCTGGGTCGACCCGGACGCGTACGCCCCCGGAACCATGAACCAGACCATGTACAAGTGAGTTTGGGAGTCGCTATGGGCAAGGCGCTGGAGGGCGTGCGCGTCCTCGACATGACCCACGTGCAGTCCGGTCCGTCGTCCACCCAGCTGCTGGCCTGGCTGGGCGCGGACGTGATCAAGCTGGAGACGCCGGGCCGCGGGGACATCACCCGCGGCCAGCTCCGGGACATCCCGGGCGAGGACAGCCTCTACTTCACCATGTTGAACTCCAACAAGCGCAGCATCACGCTCAACATGAAGAGCGAGGACGGCGCCAGGATCTTCGGCCAGCTGGTGTCCGATGTGGACATCCTGGTGGAGAACTTCGGGCCGGGCGTGATCGACCGCTTCGGCTTCTCCTGGGAGAAGCTGGCCGAGCTCAACCCGCGGCTGATCTACGCCTCCGTCAAGGGTTTCGGCCCCGGGCGCTACGCCGACTTCAAGGCCTACGAGGTGATCGCGCAGGCCATGGGCGGCTCGATGAGCACCACCGGCTTCGAGGAGGGCCCGCCCACCGCGACCGGCGCCCAGATCGGCGACTCCGGCACGGGCATCCACCTGGTGGCCGCGATCCTGGCGGCGCTGTACCAGCGCACCAACTCCGGCCGTGGGCAGCGGGTGCAGGTGGCCATGCAGGACGCGGTGCTCAACCTGTGCCGGGTCAAGCTGCGCGACCAGCAGCGCCTGGTCCACGGACCGCTGGGGGAGTACCCGAACGAGAGCTTCGGCGACGAGGTCCCCCGTTCCGGCAACGCTTCCGGCGGCGGGCAGCCGGGCTGGGCGGTGCGCTGCGCGCCCGGCGGCCCCAACGACTACATCTACGTGATCATCCAGCCGCCCGGCTGGCGGCCGATCACCGAGCTGATCGGCAAGCCGGAGCTGGCCGACGACCCGCAGTGGGCGACGCCGGAGGCGCGACTGTCCAAGTTGGACAAGGTGTTCGCGATGGTCGAGGACTGGACCAGCAACCTCACCAAGTGGGACGTCATGGAGCAGCTCAACGCGGTCAACGTGCCGTGCGGGCCGATCCTGTCGACCAAGGAGCTCATCGAGGACGAGACGCTGGCCGAGCTGGGCTCCGTGGTCGAGGTGGCGCACCCGGGCCGCGGCACGTACAAGACGGTCGGCTGCCCGCTCAAGCTGTCGGACTCGCCGGTGGACATCACCCGCTCGCCGCTGCTGGGCGAGCACAACGCCGAAGTGCTCGGCGACCTGGGCTACGGACCCGACCAGCTGGAGCGGCTGCGCGCCGCCGGCGTGATCTGAGGGATTGGGAATGGGGAATTACGACCGCGAGGCGGTCCAGAAGGTGCTGGCGCAGGTCGCGGCGGACGGCCGCGACTCGCTGACCGCGCCCGAGGGCAAGATCGTCTGCGACGCGTACGGCATCGCCACGCCCGACGAGGGACTGGCCACCGACTCCGAGCAGGCGGTGGAGCTGGCCGAGCGGATGGGCTTCCCGGTGGTGCTCAAGATCGTGTCGCCGGACATCCTGCACAAGACCGAGGCCGGCGGCGTGCTGGTGGGCATGTCCGACGCCGCCCAGGTGGCGCACGGATTCCGCACCATCACGGCCAATGCCAAGATCTACGACCCGAACGCCAGGATCCTCGGCATCCAGGTGCAGCAGATGCTGCCGGCCGGGCAGGAGGTCATCGTCGGGGCGACCACCGACCAGACCTTCGGCAAGATCGTGGCCTTCGGCCTCGGCGGTGTGCTGGTCGAGGTGCTCAAGGACGTCACCTTCCGGCTGGCGCCGACGGATCGCTCGCAGGCGATGTCCATGATCGACGGCATCGCGGCGGCCGAGATCCTGCGCGGCGTGCGCGGCGCGGAGCCGGCCGACCGGGAGGCCATCGCCGACCTGATCACCCGCGTTTCCGACCTGGTCACGGATTTCCCGCAGCTGTCCGAAGTGGACCTCAACCCGGTGCTGGCCACGCCGACCGGCGCGACCGCGGTGGACGTGCGGGTGCTGGTCGACGCCGATGCGGCCGCCGAGCCGTTCCGGTTCTCCCAGCAGGAGATCCTCGCCGCGATGAACCGGATCATGAAGCCGGCCGCGGTGGCGGTGATCGGGGCGTCGGCCGAGGACGGCAAGATCGGCAACTCGGTGATGAAGAACCTGGTCAACGGCGGCTACCGCGGGGAGATCTACCCGATCAACCCGAAGGCCACGGAGATACTGGAGCGCAAGGCCTTCGCCAGCATCGGCGACGTGCCCGGCGACGTGGACGTGGCGGTGTTCGCCATCCCGGCCAAGTTCGTGCCGCAGGCCCTGCGTGAAGTGGGCGAGAAGGGGGTTGCCGGCGCGATCCTCATCCCGTCCGGCTTCGGCGAGACCGGCAACCACGAGCTGCAGGACGAGATCGTGAGGATCGCTCGTGAGCACGACGTGCGCATCCTCGGGCCGAACATCTACGGCTACTACTACACGCCGGAGCACCTGTCGGCGACGTTCTGCACGCCGTACGACGTGCAGGGCGGGGTGGCGCTGTCCTCGCAGAGCGGCGGCATCGGCATGGCCATCCTCGGCTTCAGCCGGTCGGCGCAGATGGGCGTGTCGGCGATCGTCGGCGTCGGCAACAAGGCCGACATCGACGAGGACGACCTGCTGACGTTCTTCGAGCACGACGACAACACCAACCTGATCGCCATGCACCTGGAGGACCTCAAGGACGGCCGGTCCTTCGCGGAGACGGCCAAGCGGGTCTCCCGGACCAAGCCGATCGTGGTGCTCAAGGCCGGCCGCACGGCGCAGGGCGCCAAGGCGGCCAGCTCCCACACGGGGGCGTTGGCCGGCAACGACAAGGTCTACGACGACATCCTGCGGCAGAGCGGCGTCATCCGGGCGCCGGGCCTGAACGACATGCTGGAGTACGCCCGTGGCGTGCCGCTGCTGCCGACCCCCAAGGGCGAGAACGTCGTGATCATCACCGGCGCCGGCGGCTCGGGTGTGCTGCTGTCGGACGCCTGCGTGGACAACGGCCTCACGCTGATGTCCATTCCGGAGGATCTGGACAGGTCCTTCCGGGAATACATCCCGCCGTTCGGCGCGGCCGGCAATCCCGTCGACATCACCGGCGGCGAACCGCCGTCGACCTATCGCAACACCATCGCGCTCGGCCTGGCCGACGAGCGGGTGCACGCGCTGATCCTGGGCTACTGGCACACCATCGTCACGCCGCCCATGGTCTTCGCCGAGCTCGTCGTCGACGTGGTCGAGCAGTACCGGGAACACGGCATCCACAAGCCGGTCGTGGCGTCGCTGTCGGGCGACGTCGAGGTGGAGGAAGCCGCCGAGTTCCTGTACCGCCACGGGATCGTGGCCTACCCGTACACCACGGAGAAGCCCGTGGCCGTGCTCGGCGCGAAGTACCGCTGGGCCCGAGAAGCCGGTCTTCTGGAGGGCTGACTTTCAGCCGGTTTGGAGGCATGATGCCGGTCCAGACTTAGCCGCTTTCACTCGTGATCTGAGACGCCTTCGGAGGGACACACAGGGGAACTGGGGACTCGCAAAGACGCGAAAGAGGCTCTGATGACCACAAGTTCCACCAGTTACAGGGAGTTGACTGACGACAACGGCAGGGTCTACCGGATCGGCGAGAGTCCCCAGGACCTCATGGGGCGATCCCGATCCTGGATGGTCTGGCTGCCGTGGATCGCGATGATCGCGGTGAGCGTCTACGAGTACGGCTGGGGCGCCGTGGTCAAGACGTTGCAGCAGAAGAACGGTTGGACGCTGACCGAGGTGTTCTGGTTGGCGACGGTGTGGGCGGTCTTCCAGGCCGCCATCGCGTTCCCCGCGGGACGCTTACGTGAGCGCAACGTGGTCTCGGCCCGGTCGGCAATGTTGTTGGGCGCGGCATTGTCGGGCGTCGGCTACTTCACCATCGCGTTCAGTGGCAACCTCGGGCTGGCGTTTCTCGGTTACTCGGTCTGCGGCGGCATCGGCGCGGGCCTCGTGTACGCCACGTGCATCAACATGGTCGGCAAGTGGTACCCGGAGAAGCGCGGTGCGCGGACCGGATTCGTCAACGGGGGCTTCGCCTACGGCGCGGTGCCGTTCATCTACATCTTCAGTGCGGTGCTCACGCCGGCCAGCACGACCCTGATCCTGTCCCTGATCGGCGTGTACATGCTGATCGTGGTCGTGTTCTGCGGGCTGATGTTCCGGGATCCGCCGAAGAACTGGTGGCCCGAGCACATCGACCCGAAGGAGTGGTCGCGCAACACGAAGACGAACAAGAGCCTGGCCAAGAACCCGCCCGCGGTGCGGCAGTTCACGCCGGGGGAGGCGATCCGCAGCGGCATGCTGCCGCTGATGTGGGTCTCGCTGGTGATCATCGGCGGGGTGTCGCTGTTCGGGATCAACTTCCAGGTCCAGTTCGCCACGGCCAGCCACTTCGGGCCGTTCGTGGCGGCGTCGTCGGCTGGCGTGCTGTCCATCGTGAACGGAACCGGCCGGGCTCTCGTCGGCTGGCTGTCCGACCACATCGGACGCCGGCAGACGCTCACCCTGGTGCTGGTGATCGCCGGCATCGCGCAGTTCGGCCTGGTCTACTCGGGCAACACGGAGAACATCGCCCTGTTCATGGTGTTCGCGTTCCTGGTCGGCTTCGGCGGGGGCGCTTTCTACCCGCTGTTCGCCGCCCTGGTGCCGGACTACTTCGGTGAGAACTACAACGCCACCAACTACGGCCTGGTGTACAGCGCCAAGCTCGTGGGCGGTGTCGGTGGCGGCGGTCTCGGCGCCATGGTGGTCTCGAGCTGGGGTTACACCGGCGCGTACGTGCTGGCCGGCTGCATCGCGCTCGTCGCGGCCGGTCTGACGTTGTTCCTACACCAGCCGGGACATCCGAAGTCCAAGACCACGGTGTCGGCCGCGGCCTCGGGCTTCGGCGCCCCAACCACCGCCTAGCGGCCCGTTCCCGATCACCTGTTCGATCGGGTCTGGGCTTGACGCTCCTCGTGGTAGGCCAGCCGGGTTCGTTCCGTGTGGACGGTCATGATCCGGCTGGCCTGCTCCGCGTCGCCGGCGGCGATGGCTTGGATCAGCTGCTCGTGCTCGCCCCAGGCGTCTTCTCCCCGCGGGCGGGCGATGGGCGTGTAGTACCAGCGGACCCTGCGGTCGACCAGGCCGATGAGCTCGGCCAGCACCGCGTTGCCCGACAGGTTCGTGATGAACGCGTGCAGCGAGGCGTTCGCCGTGACCAGGCGGTCCACGTCGTCCGCCGCCAGCGCGTCCACACCTTCGCGCTGGAGCTCCCAGAGCTGCTCGACGTCCTGTTCGCCGGCGTGCTCGGCGGCCAACCGGGCGGAGTGCGTCTCCAGCACGCTGCGCACGCTGAGCAGCTGGTCGGCCTCCTGTTCGGTCGGCGTGTGCACGAAGGCGCCCTGGGCGGGTCGCAGATCCACCCAGCCTTCGGTCTGAAGTCGTTGCAGCGCCTCGCGAACGGGCTGGCGGCTGACCCCCAGGTACTCCGCGAGCTCGATCTCGACGAGGTGCTGTCCGGGTTGGAGGGTGCGGTTGACGATCAGTTCGATGAGGGCCTCGTAGACGGCCTGGCGCAGCGGGGCGGGGCGCTCCACCTTGCGGCCGGCCGCTTCGCCGAGCGTGCCGCGGGTCGCCCGGCGTCGGTTGACCGCTCCGCCGGGGAACGGTGTCGCGGGCTCGCTCACCTGGTGCCTCCTTGAGCAAACGGGATCGGTGCTTAAAGGTTACAGAATTTCGTATGCAAAAGACACTCCTCGTGGGACGGGTCACCTTGAGTGCTCAGAGTACCGCAAATCGTGCACACAGGGCAATCAACCTGCTACCGGACGTAACACTCGCGCAGGGGTACCGTCGAACGTCGTTAGATCGCATACTGTATTCAATCTCCGCCGACACCTGAGGTGAGCCATGAAAGTCGCTGTTCTCGGCGCCGGCGCCATCGGCGCCTATGTGGGGGCGGCCCTGCACAGGGCCGGTGTCGACGTTCATCTGGTCGCGCGCGGCGCGCACCTCGCGGCGTTGCGCCGCGACGGGGTGCGGGTGCTCAGCCCACGCGGCGACTTCACCGCCAACCCGCCGTCCACCGACGATCCCGCCGAGGTCGGCGAGGCCGACTTCGTCTTCCTGGGACTCAAGGCCAACTCGTACGCCTCGTGCGGCAAGCTGCTGGCGCCGCTGCTGGGCCCGGACACCGCCATCGTGGCCGCGCAGAACGGCATCCCGTGGTGGTACTTCCACGGCCTGGCCGGACATCCGCTGGAGGGGCGGCGGATCGAGGCCGTCGACCCCGGCGGCGCGGTCAGCGAGGTGCTCGACGTGCGCCGGGCCATCGGCTGCGTCGTCTACTGCTCCACGGAGATCGAGGAGCCGGGCGTGATCCGGCACCTGGAGGGCACCCGCTTCTCCATCGGCGAGCCCGACGGCTCGATCTCCCGGCGCTGCCAGGACCTGTCGGCGGCGATGATCGCCGGCGGGCTCAAGAGCCCGGTCGAGCCGCGGCTGCGGGACGACATCTGGATCAAGCTCATGGGCAACGTCGCCTTCAATCCGCTCAGTGCCCTGACCGGCGCGACCATGGCGGAGATCTGCGCGCACGACGACACCAGGGCGGTCGTCGCGGCGATGATGGCCGAGACCGTGGCCATCGCCCGGGCGGCCGGTTCGGAGCCGTCGGTGTCGATCGAGAAGCGCATCGACGGGGCCCGGCGGGTCGGGCACCACAAGACCTCGATGCTGCAGGACCTCGAGGCGGGCAAGGCGTTGGAGACCGACGCCATCATCGGCGCCGTCGTGGAGCTGGCCGACCTCACCGGGGTCCCCGCGCCCACCCTGCGCAACGTCTACGCGGCGGTGGACCTGCTTGCCCTGAATCGTGCTAGGCGCATATCGTAGATCGCATACAGTCTGCACTGTCGGAGACTTGGGAGGCGTGATGGGCCGGAGGAAGCGGGAACCCTACGTCCGACTCACCCAGCCGCTGGTCCGCGAGGCGGGCATCTTGCGGCCGGCGAGCTGGGACGAGGCCCTGGACCGGGCCGCGGAGGGCTTTCGGCGCAACATCGAGGCCGGCGGTCCCGACGCCTTCGGCATGTTCTCGTGCGCGCGGGCCACCAACGAGATGAACTACGTGGCGCAGAAGTTCACCCGCGCGGTCATCGGCACCAACAACGTCGACTCCTGCAACCGGACCTGCCACGCCCCCAGCGTCGCGGGCCTGGCCAAGGTGTTCGACAGCGGCGGCGGCACCTCGTCGTACCAGGAGATCGAGGACGCCGACCTGATCGTGCTGTGGGGATCCAACGCCCGCGAGGCGCACCCGATCTTCTTCCAGCACGTGCTCAAGGCCGTGAACAAGGGCGCCAAGCTCTACGTCGTCGACCCGCGGCTGACCAGCACGGCCAAGTGGGCGCACAAGTGGCTGCGGCTCAACGTGGGCACGGACATTCCGCTGGCCAACGCCATCGCCCGCGAGATCATCCACTCCGGACTGGCCAACCGCTCGTTCATCGAGCGCGGCACCGAGGGCTTCGAGGAGTTCGCGGCCTCGGTCGAAGAGTGGACGCTGCCGGTGGCGGAGCTGGAGACCGGCGTGCCGGCCGAGCTGATCCGGGAGCTGGCGCACGCCTACGCCCGGGCCGACCGGGCCCAGATGTCGTGGACGCTGGGCATCACCGAGCACCACAACGGCACCGACAACGTGCTGTCGCTGATCAACCTGTCGCTGCTGGCCGGGCAGGTCGGTCGCTACGGGGCCGGGCTCAACCCGTTGCGCGGGCAGAACAACGTGCAGGGCGGCGGGGACATGGGCGCGATCCCGGACCGGCTGCCCGGCTTCCAGGACGTGGAGGACGCGGCCGTGCGGCGGGCCTTCGACGCGGTGTGGGGCTCGTCGATCCAACCCCGCAAGGGCTGGAACCTCACGCAGATGCTGGAGGCGATGGAACGCGGCGACATGACCACCGTGTACATCATCGGCGAGAATCCCGTGCAGTCCGAGGCGGACTGCGAGCACACGATCAAACGTCTGTCCAATCTGGACCACGTGGTGGTGCAGGACATCTTCCTTACCAAGACCGCGCAGCTGGCCCATGTCGTGCTGCCGGCCTCGGCCGCGTGGTGCGAGACGGACGGCACCTTCACCAACAGCGAGCGCCGGGTGCAGCGGGTGCGCAAGGCGGTCAACGCGCCCGACGGCGCGAGGGACGACATCGAGCTGCTCTGCGAGCTGGCGCGGCGCCTGGGTCACGACTGGCACTACGACGGCGCGGAGCAGGTGTGGGACGAGATGCGGGCGCTTTCCCCCATGCACCGGGGAATGAGCTACGCGCGGCTGGCCGACCTCGGGGGCATTCAGTGGCCCTGCCCGGACGAGGACAGCCTCGAACCGTCGTTCCTGCACGCCCGGTTGTGGGAGACCGATCCCGTCAAACGGGGTCGCCCGGCGCCGTTCTCGGTGCTGCGGCACAGCCCGCCGGTGGACGAGCTGAGCACGGAGTTCCCGCTCCGGCTGACCACCGGGCGGCGGCTGGACTCCTACAACACGGGCGTGCAGTCGGGCGGCTTCGAGTCCCCGATGCGTCGCGGCGAGACCCTGGACCTGTGCCCGCAGGACGCTCTGGACCTCGGCGTCGTGGCGGACGAGATGGTGCAGGTCTCGTCGCGGCGCGGGGCCATCGTGGCCCCGGTGCGGATCGACGAGGGGCTGCGGCCCGGGCTGGCCTTCATGACCTTCCACTTCCCGGACGAGGTCGACGTCAACGTGATCACCATCGAGGCCACCGACCCGGTCGCGGGCACGGCCGAGTACAAGGCGGCGGCCATCCGCGTCGACAAGTTGGTGAATCTCTGATGGACCTGCGCTTCCTGGAGGCCTCTCCGTCCACAGTGGAGCAAGACGCCATCGACATGGCACTGGCGGGCACCGATTGCGGCCGTGATCAGCTGCTGCCGGCGCTGCACGCGGCCAACGACGCCGTGGGGTGGATCAGCGAAGGCGCGTTGAACCACATCTGCCGTCGGCTGTCCGTGCCGCCGGCGGAGGCCTACGGCGTGGCCACCTTCTACTCCTTGTTCTCCATGCAGGAGCGGCCACGCAAGGTCGTGCACGTCTGCGTGGACCTGGCCTGCAAGGTCAACGGCGCCGAGGCGCTGGTGGCCGCGCAGACCGATTTCGTGGTTCGCAGCCCATGCCTGGGGGTCTGCGAACGCGCGCCGGCGGCGCTGGCCGTCGAGGCCGGCGGGGATGCCTCCTATCTGATGCCCGAGCTTCCGTTGCCGCAGCTGGGGGATTCCTCCCTGCGGCTGCTGCGGCGGGTCGGCACGGTGGATCCCCTGAGCCTGGACGACTATCGCGCCGCCGGCGGATATGCGGCCCTGCGCAACGCTTTCCTGCTCGGTCCGCAGGGCGTGATCCGCGAGGTCACCGACGCCAAGCTGATGGGCCGGGGCGGGGCGGCGTTCCCCACCGGCCGCAAGTGGGCCGCGACCGCCGGCCAGCCCGAGCGCCCGCACTACCTGGTGTGCAACGCCGACGAGAGCGAGCCGGGGACGTTCAAGGACCGGGTGCTGATGGAGGGCGACCCGTTCGCGGTGATCGAGGCGATGACCGTCGCCGCGTACGCCACCGGGTGCACCCGTGGCTACCTGTACATCCGTGGCGAGTACCCGAGGGCGTTCGCGGCCCTGACCAACGCCATCTCCGTCGCCCACGAGCGCGGCTTCCTGGGCTCGAACATCATGGGGCAGCCCGGGTTCGATTTCGACGTCGAGATCCGGCGCGGCGCCGGGGCGTACATCTGCGGCGAGGAGACCGCGATCTTCAACTCCATCGAGGGCTTCCGCGGCGAGCCTCGCAGCAAGCCGCCGTTTCCCGTGGAGAAGGGCCTGTTCGGCAAGCCGACCGTGGTCAACAATGTGGAGACGCTGGCCAACGTGCTGCTCATCCTGACCGAGGGCTGCCAGGCGTTCCACCAGGTCGGCACCGCGCAGTCCACCGGCTCCAAGCTGTTCTGCGTCTCCGGAACCGTGCCCAGGCCCGGCGTGTACGAGGTGCCGTTCGGCACGACGCTGCGGGAGTTGCTGGAGCTGGCCGGCGGCGTCGAGGACCTGCGGGCGGTGCTGCTCGGCGGCGCGGCCGGCGGGTTCTTGCGGGCGGACGAGATCGACCTTCCGCTGACCATGGAGGACGCCCGCGCCGCCGGCACCACCCTCGGTTCCGGCGTCGTGCTCGTTCTCGACGGCACCGTCGACGTCGGCGGATTCCTGTTGCGCATAGCCGAGTTCTTCCGTGACGAGTCGTGCGGGCAGTGCGTGCCGTGCCGGATCGGCACCGTGCGCCAGGAAGAGGCCCTGCACCGCATCGTCCAGCGCAAGGGCGATGCCCAGGATCTAGTGCTGCTGCGGGACGTCGGCCAGGTCATGCGGGACTCGTCCATCTGCGGCCTGGGGCAGACCGCCTGGAACGCCATCGAATCCGCCATCGACCGCCTCGGGGTGCAACTGTGACCGAGCTTGCGAGGGAACCAATGTGCACAGGGACTTGGGTCGCGGACCCGCCGAGCGCCAGCGGGGTGGGGCTGTGACCGAGCTTGCGAGGGAACCAATGTGCACAGGGACTTGGGTCGCAGACCCGCCGAGCGCCAGCGAGGTGGGACTGTGACGATCGTCGACATCGGACTGCCGCGCCGGCTGGTGGAGTTCACTCTGGACGGTGAGCAGGTCACCGTGCCCGAGGGTGCCACGATCCTCAGTGCCTGCAAGGACATGCCGACCCTGTGCTACGGGGACACGCTGGAGCCGGCCAACGCGTGCCGGGTGTGCATGGTCGAGGTCGAGGGCTCTCGCACCCTCGTGCCGTCCTGTTCCCGCAAGGTCGAGCCGGGCATGGTCGTCAACACGGACACCGAGCGCACGCGGCACAGCCGTCGCCTGGTGCTCGAACTCCTGGGCTCGGCCACCGATCTGTCCACCACGCCTCAGGTCGCCGACTGGATGGCCGACGTCGGGGCTGATCCCGCGCGCTTCGGTCCCGACGCAGCCACCGTCGCCCAGCCGGCCAAGGTCGACAATGCCCTGTACGTCAGGGACTACTCGAAGTGCATCATGTGCTACAAGTGCGTCGACGCCTGCGGCGACCAGTGGCAGAACACCTTCGCCATCGCGGTGGCCGGCCGCGGCTTCGACGCCCACATCTCCACCGAGTTCTCCGCCCCGCTGCCCGACAGCGCCTGCGTCTACTGCGGCAACTGCATCGAGGTCTGCCCCACCGGCGCACTCAGCTTCCGCCGCGAGTACGACAAACGCGCCGAGGGCACCTGGGACGAGTCGGCCCAGTCGGCCACCACCACGGTCTGCACCTTCTGCGGTGTCGGCTGCAACCTCACGCTTCACGTGCAGGACAACGAGATCGTCAAGGTCACCTCGCCGCACGAGAGCTCGGTGACCCACGGCAACCTCTGCATCAAGGGGCGCTTCGGCTGGCAGCACGTGCAGAACACCTAGGCATGACCGGGTTCTGCATGGTGGGCGACGAACGGGACTGTGCGGAGCGGCCCGCACTCGGGGAGCGAGTGCGGGCCGCCGTCCGCTCAGGCCACGGCCAGTTGTCTCACCTTGCCCCGCCGCCAGACCACGATCAGGAAGCCGATCAGGGCGACGAAGGGGATGGAGCAGACCGCCCAGCTCAGGGCCAGCGGCGGACCGGGCTGGGGCAGGACCTGGAGGTTGGTCAGGGCGCCGGCGCCGTGGCCCTGCGGGCCGTCGATGGTGAAGTCGAACTTCCAGTTGCCCTCGACCTGGAGGGCGAAGACGTCCAGGCCCCAGACGTCCCGCTTGCGCGGGTGACGGGCCATCGGCAGCGCGCGGGTGTGCGAGCCGGACGGCCCGGTGCGCATGAAGGTCCCGGTCTTGTCCTCGATGCCGCCGTCGGGGATGAAGGTGAAGTCCAACGACTGCATGGCCCGCAGCGGCCAGGTGGAGAAGCCGACGGTGAGGCCGTAGGGCCCGGCCTTGACGTGCTCGGTGTGCACGATGTTGACGGGCTCGTAGGCCAGTGCCGGCGTCGCCGTGGCGACGGGGATCAGCACAAGTGCGGCCAGCAGGGCGAAAACGCGCCGGATCACGCGGTCACCTTCTCCCGGAGTCGCAGCGTGGCGCCGAAGCGCGCGCCGAGGAAGCCGCCGAGCAGGCCGAACAGGGCGCCGGCCAGCGTGGTGACGATGAGGTCCACAGTGGTCACGGGCGGCACGAAGTCGAGCACATCCCGTTGCACGACAAAGGTGAAGCCGAGGATGAGGCCGGCGACACCGCCGGCCAGGGCCGGACCGCCGCGCCGGAACAGGAGCTCGATGGCGACGGCGGCGACGATGGCGGCCAGCGGGATGCCGCCCGGGATCAGCGGCGGCTCGCCGCCCATGCCGTCCCGCAGGGGAAGGCCGACCGCGTCGGCGTAGGTGACCGCGGCCCACGGCGTGAACACCCACAGAATCGCCTGCATGGCCAGGAGTGCGGCGCCGGTGCCGACGGCGATCCCGGGGCGGCCGACGGCCACCCGGGCGAGCACCAGCAGCAGCACGATGATCAGCGTGGTGGCGGCGACGATCGTGTCGAACGGCAGGTTGATGCCCTGGAAAGCGTTGGCGGTGATGGGGAAGAACGTCATCAGCAGGGGGACGCTGATCATCATGGCGATCCGGCCCCACCGCTGCTCCCGGCCGGCGGCGGCGACGATGACCGCGCCGACCATGGTGATGGAGATGCTGGTGAACAGGGCGATGTGCGGCGGCGAGTTCAGCACCGCGTCGAAGCCGTACACGCCGTGCCACCACAGGTCGATGAGGCCGTACAACAGGAACGCGGCCGCGCCGACGCCGGTGACGAGGTAGCCGAGCGGTGCGGTGAAGCGGCCGCCGAACACCCGGATCGCCACGCCGCCGTCCCGCGGGTCGGGGGTCTCGCCGCGACGCTGCGCGGCGGTCACGGCGAGCACCACCGCCAGGCTGGCGATGCCGGCGATGGCGCTGCCGGCGTAGAGGAACAGGTGCGGCAGCGTGAAGAAGGTGTCCGGACCCACGTCGATGTGCCACTGCACATCCCATGATGTGCCGACCATCGATATCCCCGCGCCGAGCAACACGAATCCGGCCCCTATCGGCCTCATATCCGACCCCCTCATCCGGTCACCGTCACCGGTGACACGTGTTCGTCCATTCCGGACTGGTCTCGAACGGTGGTGACGATCTCCCACTGGCCGGGCGTCATCAGCGGCAGCCCGGTCACCTTGAACCTGCCGACATCCGTGGCCACGGCCCGGATCGCACCGGACGAGTAGCCGGTGGTCGGCTGCACCGCCTGCACGGTCACGGTCGCGCCGGCCGACGGCGACACGTCCAGCTCCACGGTCCCGGTGTCCACCAGGTGGGCCTGAACCGAGTGCTTTCCCTGCTTGGCCACCGATGCCGCGCCGACGTGGATGGTCAGTGGGATCGTCTCGACGCGATAGTCGCGTTCTACCTGGATCCAGGCCTGGTAATCGCCGGCCAGCGGGAAGGTGTACGTGAAGGCCACGTCCGGCCCGTACGCGGCAACGGTCTCGTCCGGTGCGCTGTCCCCGTTCACCGGCATCAGGCCGCCCATCGACCCGGCGGCCATGGCCATGCCCGTCATGTCGCCGCCCATCGAGTGAGCGTGCACCCACACCGGCGCGTCCTGCGCCCCGCCCGGTCCGAGCGGGCCGACGGCGATCATGTGCCCGAGCATTCCCAGCCATGGCTGGAGATCTGCCTTGCCGCCAACGCGAGCGTCGACGGTTCCCGGCTGTCCGGCGGTGAACTCCGGCACGGTCACGTGCACGTCCGGCGAATCCTGTTTGGTCTCAACGGAAGCGCCGCTGGCGTCGATACCGGAGGCCGACCGCGCCAGCTGCACGCCGCCGCCGATCCGGGCCAGCTCGGCCGACACGGCGTAGTGACCGGCAACCGGGAACGCCAGCGGAACCTGGAACACGCCCGGCGCCACGCGAATCGGGTGCAGGTGCCACAGCTGCCCGGACGGCCCGATGACGATCAGGTGCGCAAGCGCGCTGTCGTGAACCATCAGGTCGTCCACCGGCCGGCCGGTCGCGCCGTCGGTCAGCGACAACGTCACGGTCGACTTCTCCTGCGTGCCAACCGAAGTGGGCGACAGCGACAGGTTGACCGGCTGCCGCGAGTAGTCGCCGGTCAACGGCTGCGCCAGCGCGTACGGATCGGTGGTGTTGACCCTGTCGGCGTCCACCTGCATCCCCGCCTGCGGCGGCAACGGCAACGTCGTCGACAACACAGCGCCGGTGATCGCCACCGCCACCCCGGCGACCGCACCGCCGACCGGGATCGTCGCCCACCAGCCGCGGCGGGCCCGAGTCGCCACGATCAGCGCCGCCAGCAGGCACACCCCGGCGGACAGGAATCCGAAGTAGACGGCCTTCTCCGGCGGGCTGACCGCCTGCGCCGCCACCACGAACGGGATGCGGGCCACCCGCTGTCCGTCGTCGATGGCCAGCTCCCACCGGCCGGCGGCGTCGACGTGGAGCTCCCCGCCGTAGGAACCGGGCCGGGCACCGAGGGCGACGGCGGTCCCCTCGGGACTGCCGGGCCCGGTGATCGACAGGCGCAGCGTCCCCGCCGGAGAACCGGCATGCGTGAGCACATCGACGTGCAGCGGACCGGGGACCCCGGTGACCCGGCGCAGCGTCACGGTCAGCTCGCGGTCGCCGAGCGTCTGCGCGACATGCACGTCGCCGCCGGCCGACGCGGTGTCCGCGTAGGCCGGTGCGACCAGCAGGAGCCCGAGCAACAGGGCGAGGACGGTGGCTTTCATCGTCGGCAACGTTAGAGAGCGAAAGCCCCCCGGTCGCCCCGGTCGCGGGGGATCATTGTCCCCCGAGGGAGGGACTCGGCATCAGGGGTGACTGACGCATGATCGGTGCCGAACCCAGGGGAGGGACGATGCTGTTGTCCGTGCGCGACACGTTGGTGCGTCAATCGCTGCTGGTCAGCGGCCTGTGCGTGCTGGCGGACGTCGGCTATGTGATCTACGCGGACTGCTTCCCGACCACCATCGCGCAGGCCGTGACCCTGACCTTGATCATCGGCGCCGACCTGTGCCTGGCCGGCCCGGCCCGGCTGTCCGGCTTCGTCGCCGTCGCCCACGGCCTGATCCGGATGCTCGCCGTGCTGGCGATCGGGCCAAGCGCAGCCGGCAACACCGCCGGCCTGATGATCGCCGGCTACCGCGCGGGCGCTTGGCTGCGCGGCAAGCCGGCGTGGCTCACCATGGTCGTCACCACCGTGGCCATCGGGCTGTCGCGGTACATGGCCAACGGCTTCAACAACTGGCCGATCATCCCGCTGGTGATGGTGGAGAACGGGCTGCTGCCGTGGCTGGTCGGCCGCTACACCACGACCCGCCGCGCCTATCTGGCCGAGCTGGAGCAGCGGGCCGAGCAGGAACGCCGCGACGCCAAGGAAGCCGTGTCCAAGGCGGTCGTGGAGGAGCGGGCGTCCATCGCCCGGGACCTGCACGACGTCATCGCCCACCACGTCAGCGCGATCAACGTGCATGCCGGCGCGGCCCGGCTGATCATGGCCGGCGACCAGCAGAACGCCAAGGTCGGCGCGTCCGTGACGGCGGTGGAGAGCGCCGCCCGCTCGGCCATGGTCGAGCTCCGGCACCTGCTCGACCTGCTGCACGGCGACCGCGGCGGCAGCGTCCGCCAACCCGGCCTGGACAACATCGACGAGCTGTTCGACGGCGTGCGCTCGGCCGGCCTGCGGGCCACGCTGGAGATCACCGGCCAGCCCCGTGACCTGCCGGAATCCCTGGACATCGCGTTGTATCGGATCGCGCAGGAGATGCTCACGAACGCCTTGCGGCACGGCGACGGCACCGAAGTCGCCGTGCGCCTCGACTACGGGGAGACCTCGCTCGTGCTGGCTGCCAGCAATCCGATGCCGACCGGCGCCCGGCTGTCCGACGGCGCGCACCGCGGCCTGGCCGGCATCGCCAACCGCGCCACCCTGTTCGACGGCGTGGCCAGCAGCGGCCCGTCGGCCGACGGCCGGACCTGGCGCACCGCGGTGGTGTTTCCCCTATGACCGTCGAGGTGTTGCTGGCCGATGACCACGCGATGTTCCGCTCGGGGATGCGCGCGATCCTCGACACCCAGGAGGAGTTCCGTTGCGTGGCCGAAGTCGGCGACGGCAGCGCGGCCGTCGCGGAGACGCTGCGGCTGCGGCCGGACGTGGCCGTGCTCGACGTGCGGATGCCGAAGATGGACGGGCTGGCCGCCACCGAGGCGATCCTGGCCGCGCCCGGCAACCGCACGAAGATCATCGTGCTGACCACGTACGACCACGACGAGTACGTCTACCGGGCCCTGCATGCCGGGGCCAGCGGCTTCCTGCTCAAGAGCCTGCCGCCGGAGGAGCTGATCACCGCCGTGCGGGTGGCCGCCCGCGGCGACGCCCTGATCGACCCGTCGGTCACGCAGCGGCTCATCACCCGCTTCGCCACGGCCGTCGCGCCGCCGTCCGAACCGCCGGCGTTGGCCCAGCTCACACCGCGTGAGCGTGAGGTGTTGCAGCTGCTGGCGGCGGCCGACAGCAACGCGGAGATCGCCGCCAAGCTGCACGTCGGCGAGGAGACCGTGAAGACCCACGTGTCGCGGATCCTGGCCAAGCTGGGACTGCGGGACCGCGTGCACGCCGTCGTCTACGCGCACCTAAATGGACTTGTGCGGGGTCAATAGCCTGGTCGGATGCGACCTGAAGAGGGACAGGTACTGCACTTCTCCGAGGACCCGACGATCACCGTTTTCGAGCCGCACGTCGCCGCGACGTCCAAGCACGCCGAGGCCTACGTCTGGGCCGTGGACCACGAGCGGGCGCCCGACTACTGGTTTCCGCGGAAGTGCCCGCGGGCGATGGCCTGGGCGCAGCCGTCCACGACCGAGGCCGACCGCCTGGGCATCATCGGCGATGAGCAGCGAGTTCACGCCGTCGAGTACGGCTGGCTGGAGGCCATGCGGACCGTCGAGCTGTACGCCTACCGGCTCTCGGCGGCAGACTTCGAGCCCTTCGGCGACTACTGCCACGTCTGCACGCGCACCGTCCGGCCGCTCGGTCCGCCCGAGCGCGTCGGCGACCTGTTCGCGCTGCACGCGTCGGCCGGCATCCAGCTCCGGGTGCTGCCGAACCTGTGGCCGTTCTGGGACCGGGTGACCATCAGCTCCCTGGCCTTCAGCGGCATCAGGCTGGCCAACGGCTGCCCACGCGGGCAAGCAGACCCGGTTTTCCAGTCAGAAACCGGATGCATCCGGTCGACATGACGGCTCGGAAACCACACCATCGCTAGCATCGCCGGACAGACCGGCCAGCGCTAGTTGAGGAGGCGTTCAATGCGCCGCGTGGTGTTCCTGGTGCAGCCGCAGGTGTACCTGCTCGATCTTGCCGGCCCCGCCGAGGTGTTCCACACCGCGCGTGACTACGGCCTGCCCTACGAACTGTCCTATGTGGCCGACGAACCCGAGATCGTCACCGCCGAGCTGCTGCCGGTGCGGTGCTCGACGACGTGGCCCACCTTGTCCCCCAACGACATCGTGATCGTCCCAGGGCGACAGTGCGCGACGCTGGAGGACATCGCCCCCAGCGAGCGGGCGCTGTCCATGCTGCGCTCGCACCACCGCCAGGGCGGCATGGTGGTCAGCGTCTGCGCCGCCACGGAGGCGCTCGGGCGGGCCGGGCTGCTCGACGGGCGGCGCTGCGCGACCCATCACCAGCTCCAGGACGAGCTGGCCGCGCGCTACCCGGCGGCCGAGGTCGTGCGGGACGTCCTGTACACAGTGGACGGAAATCTGGCCACGTCCGCCGGGATCGCCAGCGGCATCGACCTGTGCCTGCACCTGGTCGCCACCTGGCACGGCCCGACCATGGCCGGGCGCATCGCCCGGGCGCTGGTCGTGTACGCCCGGCGCAACGGCGCCGACGAGCAGGTCAGCGCCCTGCTGCGGCACCGCAGCCACCTGTCCGACCTGGTCCACCGCCTGCAGGACGTGATCGACGAGCGGTACACCGAGCCGCTGCGGCTGGCCGAGCTCAGCCGCAAGTTCGGGTGCAGCGAGCGCACCATCACGCGGCGGTTCCGCGACGCCACCGGCCTCACGCCGCTGCGCTACCAGCAGGCGCTGCGGCTGGAGCGGGCCGAGCACCTCATCTCCAGCGGGACGACGGTGGAGGGGGCGGCGCGGGCCGTCGGCTTCTCCGACTCCCGGACCCTGCGTGCCCTGCGGGCCGCCGCTCGGGTGGCGGCGGGCGTTTAGGCCCTCACGAGGCCAGGGCGAGGGCGGTCGTCAGCACGATCTCCTCGCCCTGGGCCTTGAAGGCCTCGTCGGAGGCCAGGTGCAGGACCGCCTCGGCGATCTCGTGCAGGGCGGTGGTGGCGTCGGCGACCACGTAGTTGACCCGGATCCTTTTCGGCTCCAGCTGCGCGGCCGGCGGGTGGGCGTCGGCTCGGCCGCAGAGGATGACCGTGCCGTTGTCGCGCAGGTGGGGCAGGGCGGCGGTCGCGTCCGTGACGGCGAAGACGATGTCGAGGCCGCCGAACCTGGCCGCCGCCTCCGCCGGCGTCGCCTCGGTCTCCACGCGGGCGCCTTCGCGGCGCAACACCGTGGCCACGGCCTTCGTCGCGGTGTGGTGGGCCAGGTGGGCGGTCTTGCCGGCCAGCTTCATCGCTCCCGGTCCTCCGTCTGAGTCTCAGATTGGAACCCAGAGTACACTGACCGCCGTGGACGACAGCACCGGGTTCAGCGCCGAGAACTGCTCCATCGCCCGCTCGCTCCAGATCGTGGGCGAGCGGTGGTCGCTGCTGATCCTGCGTGAGGCGTTCTACGGCCACCGGCGCTTCGAGCAGTTCCAGCGCCGCATCGGCATCGCCCGCAACCTGCTCGCCACCCGCCTGGCCACGCTCGTCGAGCACGGCGTCCTCGACCGGCAAAGCTACCAGGAGCCGGGGCAGCGCTCGCGGCACGAGTACCGCCTCACCGCCAAGGGCAAGGAGCTGTACCCGATCCTCGTGGCCCTGCTGGACTGGGGCGACCGCCACGCCGCCGACCCCGAGGGCCCCGCCCTGCTGCTGCACCACCGCGACTGCGGCGCCCCCGTCCACGCCGAACTCCGCTGCGACGCCGGACACGGCCACCTCGCCCCCCGCGACGTCACCGCCACCCCCGGCCCCGCCGCCCGCCTCCTCCCCACCGCCTGAACCCCCGCGAGTCCCGCTCTCCGGCACACCGAAATACGGTTTCAAGCACATTCGAATGCCACATGCGCTTCCCATGTGGCATTAGGCGTCACATGGGAAGCGCATGTGGCGTGGGCAGGCCGCCACGCGGGATGTCGTTGAGCGCGTCCAGGTCCCCGTGTCAGGCGCCGTGGCAGAGCAGCCGGGAGAACTCGCGGGCGAGGTCGTCGAGGTCGGAGCAGTGGGCGCGGTCGACGACCAGGACGGGGAGGTCGCCGCTGTCGTTGGCCACGGCCCGGCATGGCATCACGCCGGCCGGAACCCGACACATGAGTGCCCGAGAACGGGACTCGCGGATTTTGGCTCTCGCCGTGGGGGGCTGCGCCACCTATATTCATCGGACGTCTGTCCGATGGAGGTCTGATGCGGTTCGCCATCGTTGTCGCCGCGCACCTGGTAGCAGCCGCTACCGCCACGGGTGTGGCTGGGTACACCTCGGATGTTCTGCACGTTTCGCCCGATGGGTGGGGCAACTTATGCGCCGCTCAACTGCCCTGTGACCTGACCACGGCCCGCGACCGGGCCCGACACGAGCACGGTGACGTGGTCGTCGAGCTGAACGGGGGCACCTACCGGCTCACCAGTCCGTTCACCCTGGGCCCGCAGGATTCTGGCAGACCGGGGCACAGCGTCGTCTACCGGGCCGGCCCCGGCCAGCACCCGGTGCTCAGTGGCGGCAGCCGGGTCACCGGCTTCAGCAAGGTCGACGCGGCCAAGAACATCTACCGGGCCAAGGTGCCCAAGGGCGCCGAGAGTCGCGATCTGTTCGTGGACGGCAAGCGGGCCCAGCGCACGCGCAGCGCCGCCAACCCGGCCGGCTTCTCCACCACGGCAACGGGTTTCACCACCGCCGACGGCTCGTACGCCGCGTGGACCAACCAGAGCCAGGTCGAGGTGGTCAACGACAGCGGCTGGAAGCAGATGCGCTGCCCGCTGGCCTCGATCGCGAAGAACGCGGCCGGCGGCTCGGACCTCACGGTCGACCCGGGCTGTTGGAACAACAACCACAGCAGCGTGCCCAACCCCGGCTTCCCGTTCAACGGCGCGGGCCTGCCCTCGCTCAACGGCATCAGCTGGATCGAGAACTCCTACCAGCTGCTCGGCACACCCGGCCAGTTCTACCTCGACGGCGCGGCCGGTTACCTCTACTACGTGCCGCGCGCGGGCGAGAACCTGGCCAAGGCCGACGTCGAACTCCCCACCGCGCAACAACTTCTGGACGTCAGCGGCACGCCCGGGCACCTCGCGCCGCTCAACGACAGCGACTGGCGCGCCACCTACACCGGCAGCTGGGGCTATTCGAACGGTCGGCCGACCGGCGACCTCGGCGGCGACGTGCACTACACCACCACCGACGGCGACTCCTTCAGCTACACCTTCACCGGCACCGGCCTCCAGGTGCTGTCGGAGACCAACTCCGACGAAGGCGCAATCGACGTCTACGTGGACGGCGCCAAGACGCAGACCGTCAACGCCGCCACGCCGGAACGCCTTGCGCAGCAGGCGATCGTCAGCGTCACCGGGCTGGCCAAGGGACAGCACACGGTCAAGCTGGTCAAGGCCGGCGGGCAGTACATGCTCGTCGACGGCGTCACGGTGATCCCCGACGTCGTGAATCCCGTGCACGACATCACCTTCTCCGGCATCACGTTCGCCTATACGACCTGGAACGCACCCACCGCCGAGGGGTACGTCGACAACCAGGCGGGCGTGCTGTGGGATCCGACCACGCGGTCGCCGATCCGCATTCCCGCCGCCGTGCAGGTGCACCGCGGCCAACGCATCACCTTCTCCGACGACACTTTCCGTAACCTGGGCACCAGCGGCGTCGACCTCGCCGACCAGACCCAGGACTCCACGGTCTACCGCTCCACCGTCACCGACACGTCCGGAATCGGTGTCGCCGTCGGCGAGGTCGACGACTACTACCAGACCCAGGCCGCGCTGATGACCAGCGGAAACACCGTGTCCGACAACACGATCCAGTACGTCGGTCAGGAGTTCGCCGATTCCGTCGGCGTGCTGGTCGGGCACAGCCGCAACACCACGTTGTCCCACAACGACATCGGCTACACGCCGTACTCCGGCGTCTCCATCGGCTGGGGTTGGGGCTGGGCGTCGAGTTGCGATCTCCAGGCCAAGCAAGGCCTTTCGCAGCCGTGCGCGCACGGCAGCACCTACACCGGCGGCAACCACGTCGTCGGCAACCACGTGCACAGCGTCATGGGCGAGCTCAACGACGGCGGCCCGATCTACACCCTCGGCGGCCAGGCGTCGCAGTCCGAGTTCACTGGCAACGTGCTCGGCGAGTGCGTCAACGGCTGCAACGCCATCTACCACGACGAGGGCAGTTCCCTCTGGTACACGCACGACAACGTGGTGAAGTCGATCGGCGGCGCGCTGTGGCTGAACCTGTGGACGCCGACCATCCACGACGACAAGATCGTGGACAACTACACCGACACCGGCAACTACAACAACAACGGCACCAACATCACGCTGCAACCGTCCACTGTGGTCGCTGACCAGAACTGGCCGGCGCCGGCCAGGGCGATCCTCGCCGCCGCCGGGCCCGACACCCCGAAGTCCAAGCTGGTCGACGACGACGATCTGCGCGTGGCCTACATCGGCAGCTGGTCGTTCCAGGGCGGTCGCAGCTACGGCGACCTGAACGGCAACGTGCACTACAGCCAGCAGGACGGGGCGTCGGCGACGATCACCTTCACCGGCACCGGAGTCTCGTTCCTGACCGAGACCAACTCCGACGAGGGCAAGATCGGGATCACCCTGGACGGCGTGGCCGGGCCGGCGGTCACCGCCAACACCGCCACTCGCGGCGTGCAGCAGAAGGTGTACTCCGTCAAGGGATTGAAGCCCGGTCAGCACACCCTGACCGTCAGCAAGATCGACGGAACGTACTTCCTGGTCGACGGCTTCGAGCTGAGCTGACGCTCCCCTTATGCAGGGAAGGACGCCTTACCCTCGGCGCGCTGCGATCGCCGATCGATTGTCGGCAATTAAACACAAGCCTTGCACGAGCATTGCCGCGCCATCTGGATTCGAGACGCCGGACTGAGCGC
>NZ_JBFBAM010000062.1:0-53034 GCF_040682195.1 Kutzneria sp. NPDC051319
GGACGCCTTACCCTCGTTGAACGCGGGTAAGGCGTCCTTCCCTGCATCGGTGTGGTCAGCGGTGGTGGGCTGCGATGTGGCTGGCCAGCACGTCGTCACCGAAGTCGTTCACCGGGTCCCGCCACACCGTGTGCACGTGGTTGGCCTCGCGCTGGGTGTTGTCGTACTCGGCCAGCAGGTGTGGGCCCTGCAGCCGGTAGTAGTGCGGCCGCCCCGGTTCTCTCGAACCCGCCCAGGCGAAGCGCACGTCCTTGATGGCGTCCCCGGCGAACTTCTTTGCCTCCTGCTCGGCCAGCTCGTCCGGGACCCTTCCGAGGAACGTCATGAGCACCGCTCGCAACTGATCTCGTTGCCCTGCCGTCATTTCAGCGGCCGACACACCTTTCGGCTTCGCGGTCAGGCTCAGCCGGTCGTGATGCTCCGGCGTGATGCCGATGTGGGCGTCGGCCTGGCGTTGGAACTCCTCCACCGCGTCGGCCAGCCTCGGGTCGTCGAACCGTCCCCGCCACACCTCGGGCAGCCCCATCGCCTTGTCGCCTTCGCCTACGCGGGGCCGATTCCCCGTCACGAGGTCGGTCGGCGCCACCGCGCTGATCACCGCCTTGGTTGCCGTCTCCTCGTCGAACGAGCCGATCAGGTCCCGGGCCAGGTCTTCGAGGGCACCCAGCGGCCGCAGCACGTGGCCGCCCAGCAGCGGCGAGGCCGCCGGGTCCGCCCCGAGGAAGCACGGCGTGCTGCCCTGAACTGTCCCGTCCAGTACAACGTGGTGCACCGACACGTGATGCCCGCCGAACCGCCACGACCACGGGCCTTCGGTCGACGGCTCCCCGAACACCCTCAGCCAGTACAGCTGCGGGTCCCGGCCGCGCTCCCGGCCCCAGTCCACCTGCCAGCCTTCCAGCTGGTCCAGGACGTTCTCCAGGCCCAGGATCGTCGACACCGTCACGAAGCCCGGCCTCGACAGGCCCGAGGCCACCAGCCTCATCGCCAGCTGTTGCTGCCGTTGACCCATCCGGGCCAGCGGCAGGCCCCCGTGGTCCGTCGGCGTGTAGTACCAGCGGTGTCTTTCCTCCTCCGCCGGCCACGGCCACCGGGCCGCCTCTCGCTGCCCGTCGTCGAGACTGCCCAGCCAGGCCCGCGCCGCTTCCACCATGCGCCCGGCCACATCACCGTCCGTCACCTTCCCGACGCTACGGCTCGCTCACCACGAGCACCAGTGAGCCGTCGTACACCGCTTGCTCGCGGTCGGCCGAGGCGCGATAGGCCCTCACGCTGCTGGGGGTGCGAGGCGGACGCGGTCGCGGCCGGCGGCTTTGGCGGCGTAGAGGGCGGTGTCGGCGGCGAGTTGGAGGTCGTCGAGGCTGGTGATGCCGGGGCTGGGGTAGAGGGCGCCGCCGATGGAGACGGTCTGGTCGGTGACCTGGCCGTCGCCGGGGATGTCGACGGTGAGGGAGCGGACGCGGTGGCGGAGGCGCTCGGCGATCTCGTGCAGCTCGGAGGGGGAGACCTCGGGCAGCAGGATGGCGAACTCCTCGCCGCCCCAACGGCAAGCGGCGTCGTAGCTGCGGACGGCGTCGTTGATGGTGTCGGCGACGGCGCGGAGGACCTGGTCGCCGGCGAGGTGTCCGTGGGTGTCGTTGAGCCGCTTGAAGTGGTCGAGGTCGAGCATGAGCACGCCGAGGCAGGCACGGGAGGCCTCGGCGCGGGTGAAGGCGCCCTCGGCGATCTGGTGCCACCAGTTGGGCGTGTAGAGCCCGGTCTTGCCGTCGGTCTGGGAGGCGCGGCGGAACTGGGGCAGCAACACGCTGCGGTGCAAGGCATAGAGGCCGACGACGACGCCGATGAGCAGCCGCGGGTCGTACTCGACGAGCCCGGCGGCGGCGAGGCCGATGCCCATGGCGCCGGCTTCGAGGACCTGCTCGCCGAACTCGCCGACGATCTGGCCGGCCCGCAGGTCGGGCGAGGAGACGAGGATCGCGCCGAGGATGAGGGAGTAGTTGATCAGCCACCGGACCAGGGCGGCGGCCAGGATGAAGGCGATGCCGATCCAGCCCTCCGGCAAGCCGGGATGCGGCCCGGGGGCGGCCAGCAGCAGGACGGCGGACGCCTGCGTGGCCAACAGGACCGTGGCGGCGCTGAACACCCACTTGTACAGCGGCCGACGGCCCCGCCACACGCGGAACCACACGTAGGTCTGGGTGAACACGACCAGGGCGGTGGCCAGCGGCGCGGGCAGGATCAGCACGGCGGTGAAGTGCCACACGGTGAGGCCGTCGACGAAGGGCCCGGCCCCGGACGCCAGCTTGCGGGCGCGCTCGATCGACCGTGACAGCTCGACGTGGGCCAGCACGCAGCCGAAAAGAACACCGAGCCGGATCCAGTCAGTCTCGGTGACGGGCAGGATGCCGGCGGTAGCGCCGGTGGCGATCACGGCCAGGGCGTCGACGATCAGCACGTACGCCAGCACGTGCCGAGGCGTGGTCCACACCTCGAAGCCGCGGACCCATCCCACGCACAGCAGCGTAACCGAACTGGCGCATCCGGAGTCTGCGCTGGTAGGAGACCATATGAACCGCACCCGGTTGGCCCAGCGTCCCCTAGGACACCCGCCTGGAGAACGAGGAGGTGAGCTGCGATGCGTGAGAACACCTGGCGCGAGAACACCTGGAAGTGACCCGTTCGGCGGAGTCTCAGCTCGCCGCGCGTCGCCAGGCAACACCAGCGGCGACGGCGGCGACCACGCCGGCCGCCCCCGCGAGTCCGACCACGGCGGCCGGCGTGAGGACCTGGGCCAGCAGACCGGCCAGCACGATGCCGACGCCCTGCGCCGCCTGCATCGCCGCGCTGGCCAGGCCGATCGCCTGCCCCCTCGACTCGTCCGGCACCCGCTGCACGAAAGCGCCCTGCACCACCATGTCGTGCGCGCTGGCCAGGCCGGACACCGCCCACAGCGCCACGGACACCGCCAGCACGGGGGCCCAGCCGCTCGGAACCAGGATCGCGCACGTCGCGACGGTCAGCGGCGCCATCAGCCGTAACCGCAGGTCGGGGCGGACGCTCTTGAGCCAGATCATGCCGACGATCGAACCGGCCGGAACCGCCGCCAGCAGCCAGCCCACCGCGCCCGTGCCCTGGCCCAGCTGGGCCGCGTAGGGCACGGCCAGCGACTCCGGCACCACATAGAAGCCGTTCACGCAGGCGATCGCCACGAGTGCCCTGAGCTGCGGATTTCCGGTGACGATACGGAGTCCGGCACCCAGGTTCACCCGCTGTCCGGCCCGCGGCGGCCGATGCCGGCCGACGCCCAGCCGAACCAGGACGGCCGACGCCGCGAAGGTCGCCGCGTCGATCATCAACGTGGTCGAGGTGCCCAGGTACGTCACCAGCGTCGCGCCGATCGCGATGCCGCCGACCAGGCCGAGCTGGTCGGTCGTGCGCATTACGGCCAGGCCGACCATGTACCGGTCGCCCGGCAGCACCGCGGGCAACACCGCGTTGCGCGCGGCCGAGAACGGCGCGAACGGCAGTTGCACCAGGCACAGCAGCACCACCAGCACCGCGATCGGCTGGCCCGGGATCACCATGACCGCCACCAGTGCCGCACGGGTCAGGTCCGCCGCCACCATCACCGTCCGACGGTCGAACCGGTCGGCCAACCCCGCCAACAGTGTCCCGCCGGCCAGGTTGGGCAGGATCGTCATCGCGTACGTCAACGCGGTCCACGCCGGCGAGTGGGTGCGCTCGAACACCAGCACCGACAGCGCCACCCGGGCCAGCTGATCGCCGATCCTCGACTGCGCGTGGGCCAGCCACAGCACGCGGAACTGGCCCACCGCCGCCACGTCCCGCCACCGCGCCGCCGCCACACCGCCCGCCACCCCGACACCATCGCACGAAGTGACGACCCGGTCACTCAAAAGCCACCCGCCCACTCACCACCCGCGCCCGCTTTTTTGCCACATGCGCTTCCCATATGGCGCCTGATGCCACATGGGAAGCGCATGTGACGTTAGGTAGGGTTGGATGCGGAGTCGGTTCCGCTTAGATCCCCTGGAGGCCGCCGTGGCGGAGCGTCGCAAGCTGCGGGCGGACGCCCAGCGCAACGAGGACCGCCTGCTGGTCGCCGCGGCCGCGGCCTTCACCCGGGACGGCGCGAACGCCTCCGTGAAGGACATCGCCAAAGAGGCGGGGGTGGGCGTCGGCACCCTCTACCGGCGGTTCCCGTCCAAGGAGCTGCTGATCGAGGCCACGTACCGCAACGAGGTGCAGCGCCTGTGCGACGCCGCGCCCGAGCTGGCGACCGGACTGCCGCCCGCGGAGGCGTTGCGGGCGTGGATGGAACGCTTCATCGACTTCATGACCACCAAGGACGGCATGGCGGACGTGCTCCGCGTCGTCCTGACGGACGAGGGCGAGAAGCTGGAGACCCGGGCGATGCTGGCGACCGCCATCGAAGGCCTGCTCACCGCGGACATGCGGCCCGACGCCAACGCCCACGACGTGCTGATGGCCCTCGGCGGCATCAGCCTGATCGCCGCCAGCGAGGGCCGGCGCGACCTGGCCGGCCGGCTGATCGACCTGCTGCTGCACGGCATCCTCGTGTAACCCCGCTCCGTACCCGTCTTCGGGACGGGTGGAGGATGGTGGGCAGCGTGGGCGAGCGGCAACGAGCCGAGCCGAGGGGGCTGCACCTGGTGGGCGAGGAGGTCTACGCCGACTGGGAAGCGGTCTACCGGGACAACATCGGCCGGATTCACCGGCTGATGTACGCCAAGGTCGGCAACCGGCCGGATGCGGAGGATCTGACGACCGAGGTGTTCCTGACAGCGCTGCGGCCGCTGCGGATCTCGGCCAGCGTCGGCGAGGTCCGGTCCTACCTGCTGGCCACGGCCCGCACGGTGCTGGCGGACTACTGGCGGCGCACCCTCGGTCGCGAGATCACCACTCTCGACGAGGAGCTGGGCATGTCGACGCCGGAGCCGGCGCCGACGGACCCGACCGCGCCGGCCCGGGCGGCGGCGATACTGGCCGAGCTGCCCGAGCGCTATCGGCGGATCCTCGAGCTGCGGTTTCTCGGCGCCTGCTCGATCAAGGAGGCCGCCGCCGAGATGGGGGTCTCCATCGGCAACGCGAAGGTGCTGCAACACCGGGCCCTGCGTCAGGCCGCGACGGTGGCGGAAGGGATGCTGTCGTGAAGACTCCAGTGTGGCGCTACGTCGAGGACCTGCTGGCCGGGCGCCGGCCGCGCCGGTTCCGGCCCGACGAGGACGATGCCGCGGAGGTGCGGGCGGCGATCCTGTTGCGGGCGGCGGAGGATCCCGGGGAGCCGTCGGCGGAGTTCGTGGCGAGCCTGCATGACCGGCTGGCCGCCGAGATGGACGGGGAGAAGCCGGCCAACCGCCGGCGTTTCGTCAAGGTCACCACGGCGGCAGCGGCCGCCGTGGCCGTGGGCGCCGGCGTCGACCACGTGATCACCGATGCCGTCACGGCCGCGGCGCCGAAGGACCAGAACCTGGTGCCGGACGACGGGGAATGGCGGCCTGTGGTGGCCTCCGCGGACCTGCCCGACGGCAGCGTGCGGCCGTTCGATCTCGGTGCGGTGGCGGGATTCCTGCGGCGCGACGGCGCCGAGGTGTCGGCGGTGTCGGCCGTCTGCACCCATCTCGGCTGCCGGCTGCGGCTGGACGCCCCGGAGCGCAAGCTGAACTGCCCGTGCCATCGCACGTCGTTCAATGTGGACGGATCCTTGGCCGCGCATGAGCTTCCGGTGGCCCCGCCGCCGCTGCCGCACGTGCTGGCCCGGGAGTCCAACGGCCACGTCGAAGTTTTCGTGCCGCCGTCGGCGTAACCCCGCCCCGTATCCCATGGCATGAGGAAATACCGTGGGACAAGGGAAATCGCGGTGATCGGCTTGGCGCTCGTGGCGCTGGCCGCCTGCAGCCCGGCCCAGTCGTCGACCGCCACGAGCCCGACGTCCGGCATGGACATGCCGTCCAGCTCACAGTCCACACCGGACAAGCCGGTGGCGACGAACACCGTGTCCATCAAGAACTTCACCTTCGATCCGGCCAGCATCACGGTCAAGGTCGGCACCACGGTCACCTGGACCAACGCCGACCAGGACCCGCACACCGTCACCAGCGACGGCAAGTCCGGCCCGCTCAACTCCAAGCCGCTCAACCAGGGCGACACCTATCAGTACACCTTCACCCAGGCCGGCACGTTCTCCTATCTCTGCACCATCCACCCGTTCATGACCGCGACCGTGACGGTGACGCCGTGAGTGAATCCACAGAGGACGAACACGGCATGACCCGCCGGCAGCTGATGCGCCACACCGCCTGGTTCGGCGCGGCCGTGGTGCTCACGGTCGCCGGCGGCGAGGTGATCAGCCACATCTCCGCCGGCCCGGCCGACGCGGCCGCCCCCGACCCGTTCGCCGATCCGCACGCGCTGCGGTTCGTGCAGGTCAGCGACAGCCACATCGGCTTCAAGGGCACGGCCAACACCGCCGTCGAACAGTCCTTCACCCACGCCGTGAACCAGGTCAACGCGCTGCCGTTCCGGCCGGACTTCGTGATGCACACCGGGGATCTCACCCACCTGTCGACGCCGGGCCAGTTCGACCAGGTCAAGCAGATGATGAGCCGTCTCAACACATCCCAGACGCTGACCGTGCCCGGCGAGCACGACTCCGTGGACGACGCGGGCCAGAAGTACCGGGCGGCCTTCGGCGCGGGCACCGCGGGCGACGGCTGGTACAGCTTCGACCTGAAGGGCGTGCACTTCCTGGCCCTGGTCAACACCTTGAGCCTGGAGAAGCTGGGCCACCTCGGCGCCGACCAGCTGGAGTTCATCCGCAAGGACGTCGCCAAGCTGTCCTCGGACACACGGATCGTGGTGTTCAGCCACATCCCCCTGTTCGCCATGTATCCGGCCTGGGGCTGGGGCACCGACGACGCCGTGCAGGCGCTGTCCTACCTCCGCCGGTTCTCCTCGGTGACGTGTCTCAACGGGCATGTGCACCAGCTGTTCACCAAGACCGAGGGCAACATCACCTTCCACAGCGCGACCACAACCGCGTATCCACTGCCCAAACCCGGCGTCGGCCCCGCGCCGACCCCGGTCACGCTGCCGGCCGGCAAGCTCGCCGACGCGCTCGGCATCCGCGAAGTCGCCTATCGGCCGGGGAATCCGGGATTGGCCCTGAAGGACGTGAAGCTGTCATGACCAGGTACGTCTGCGCGGTGCTGCTCGCCGCCGCCGGTTTTGTCCACGCCGACCTGTACCTGCACGGCTATCGGGCGATTCCCCTTGTCGGGCCGGCGTTTCTGCTCCAGGCCAGCGGCTCGTTCGCGATCGCCGTGCTGCTGCTGGTGAGCAACGTGCTGATCCTGCGGCTGGCCGCCGCCGGCCTCGCGGCCGGCGCGCTGGCGGGCTTCGTTTTGTCCCGCACGGTCGGCATCGGCACCTTCGTCGAGCGCGGTTTCGATCCCGCGCCGCAGGCATTGATCAGCGTGCTCCTGGAGGTCGCCGTCGTGGTTCTGCTTGCGGCTCCCTGGCTTGTCGGCCGGCTCCGGCCGGCGCGTGCCTAGACCGCCGTGGGAGATGTCCACTTTTGACCACACGTGGGCGTGAACCGACCTCGTTCGGACGCCCCGTGGGGGAGAGGGTGAAGCGGTGCCCGGCGGACATCCCGTCCGCCGCGAACCGATGAGGACACCCCATGAGCAACAAGGATCTGGTGCTGCAGGCCGTTGGTGAGCTGTTCGGCGACGCCGACCCCGGCGCGGTGGACCGTTGGGTGGCGCCCGACTACCGTCAGCACAGCGCGCTGGCCGCCGACGGCCCCGAGGGTCTGCGGGCCCTGATTTCCCAGCTGCCCAACGGTTTCCGCTACGAGCTGGCCCGCGTGCTGGTCGACGGCGACCTGGTCGCGCTGCACGGCGTCTACCACGGCTTCGGCCCGGTGCCGCTGGTCGCGTTCGACCTGTTCCGGGTGGCGGACGGCAAGCTCGCCGAGCACTGGGACGCGCTGACCCCGCTGGTGGAGAACACCGCCAGCGGTCGCACGCAGACCGACGGCCCGTCGACGCCGTTCGCCTCCGGGCTGACCGAGCACAACCGGTCCCTGGTCGCCGTTTTCGCGCAGAAGGTGTTGCAGGACGCGGACTACTCCGTGCTGACGGACTTCATCTCCACCGAGTCCTACCACCAGCACAACCCCGAGGCGGCCGACGGCCTCGACGGCTTCGGCGCCGCCGCCGCGGAGTGGGCCGAGCAGGGCAAGCACCTGGCGTACAAGACGATCCACCGCGTCATCGCCGACGGCGACCTGGTCCTCGTGCAGTCCGAGGGCGAGTTCGGCGTGCCGGTCGCGTACTGGGACCTGTTCCGGGTGCAGGACGACAAGATCGTCGAGCACTGGGACGTGATCGCGCCGATCCCGGCCCAGCTGCCGCACGGCAACGGCCTGTTCTGACCATCAGGCGGCGAGGTCCAGCCTCCGCGTCGGGCGGAGGCGAACCGCCCTGTCGGGCAGGCCGGCAGCGGGTGGCCCCGAGCCAGCCTCTGTTTCGCGTACGTCCGGCATGAGTACAACCAACAGGGACAGGCTAAGGAACGGCCGAGCTCCTAGCATTGCGAGCAAAGAGCCGAAGGCCGAAAAGCACTGCCCGGCCATAGGTGATTCCCTCGCGCACGCAGTTCGGCGTGCGCAGTTCGAAAAGGTGATGACATGGCGGCACCACTTGCGGGTCGGCGGCGCTGGTGACCGGGGCTTCGCGGGGTATCGGGGCGGCGGTCGTGCGGCGGCTGGCAAATGACGGCGCCGCGGTGGCCTTCACTTACGGAGCCTCGGCCGAGGCTGCGGAGAAGCTGGTGGCGGAGGTCGTCGAAACCGGGGGAATCGCGGTGGCGATTCAGGCCGACAGCGGCGACCCCGTGCAAGTGGCCGGGGCGATCGACCAGACCGTGACCCAGTTGGGAGGCCTGGACATTCTTGTCAACAACGCCGGCATCCTCCCCGCGGCCCCGATCGAGTCGCTGACCATGGAGCAGTTCGACCGAGTGGTCGCGGTCAATGTGCGGGGTGTCTTCGCCGCAATCCAGGCGGCTGTGCCGCATCTGGGCGCCACCGGTCGAATCGTCAACATCGGCAGCATCAACGCGGACCGGGTGCCGTTGTCCGGGATGTCGATCTACGCGATGTCGAAGGCGGCGGTGGCCGGATTGACCCGCGCGCTGGCCCGCGAACTCGGGCCCCGCGGCATCACGGTCAACAACCTTCAGGTGGGACCCACCGCAACCGACATGACCCCCGAGGACAGCGAGATCGCCGACTCGTTGCGCGAGCTGATGGCGCTCGGGCGTTTCGGCCGGCCCCACGAGATCGCCGGTGCGGTCAGCTACCTGGTCGGACCGGAGGCGGCGTTCGTCACCGGCGCCAACTGGAATGTCGACGGCGGCTTCACCGTCTGATGGCGCAGCCCGTGCCCGCGGTGGTGGGAGGAGACCGCCTTCCGGGCAAGGCCCTCCTCGGGCTCTTCCTCACCGGGTTCGTGGGCATCCTCACCGAGTGCCTGCCGGCCGGCCTGCTGCCGGACATGGCGCGTTCGCTGCACACGAGCGTCGCGCTCACGGGCCAGACCGTAACCCTGTACGCGGCGGCCACCTCGATCGCGGCGATCCCCCTCTCGCGCGCGTTCTCAAAGTGGCCTCGCAAGAACGTGCTGCTGCTGGCCCTGGCCATCGTGGCCGTCACGAACGCGCTGACCGCCCTGTCCGACAACTACCCGCTGACCCTGGTGATCCGGTTCGTCGCCGGCCTGGGCACGGGTCTGATCTGGCCCCAAATCGGCGGATATGCCGCTCGGCTCGCTCCTGGCGGGCAGCAGGGCCGCGCCATCACCATCGCCCTGGCCGGCACGCCCATTGGGCTGGCCCTGGGCATTCCGCTGGGAACCTGGCTCAGCACCCTGGGCGGGTGGCCGGTCGCCTTCTACTCGTCCGCCGGCCTGACCGTGTCGACCATGCTGTGGGCGCTGGCGACGTTGCCGAACCTGCCCGGCCGGCCGATGGACCAGCGCCGCAAGGCTTCCGACACGCTGACCGTCCCCGGGCTGCGGGTCATCCTGTTCGCGAGCGCCACATACATGGTGGCGCACAACATCCTCTACACCTACGTCAGCGACTTCCTGCGCCACGCGGGTATGGAGGGCCAGACGGGGACGGTGCTGTTCGTCCTCGGCGTCACGTCAGTGCTAAGCATCCTCGTGGTCGGCGCGCACATCGACCGTCACCTCCGCAAGCTCGTGGTGGGCAGCACTGTGGTGTTCGCGATCAGCGTGCTCGTCCTGGCCGTGCTCTCCGGCGTGCCCGTTCTGGTCTACATCGCCGCGGGGGCCTGGGGTTTCGCCTTCGGCAACTCCTCCACGCTGTTCATCGGCGCCGCGATCAACGCCTCCCGTGACGCCGCCGACGTCGCCCAGTCGATCATCATCACCGTCATCTCGGCCTCCATCGCGGCCGGCGGCCTCCTCGGCGGCCTGCTCATCGCCAACCTGGGCGCCGCATCACTCACGTGGGCCGCCCTGGCGCTGCTGGTCGCCGCCACCGCGGCCGTCGCCGGCGGCAGGAAGCACGCCTTCCCGAGCAGCGCCTGATCTGGCGGTACCCAGCCGGTCCAGGATCCCCGCTGCTGTTCGTTCAGCCGGCCTCGGGGCGGGGTCACGGGCAGAACCCTGGCCGATCACTTGAATGCTCACATCGGCGTTGCTACGTTTCGTGAACATTCAAGTAACTCGTGGGTGATGTCATGCCACTGTCCGCAGTCCGGCCGCCGGCCGGGGCCTGGGAGGAGCACGCCATCCGCTCGCTCGCGGACGGCGTGGGCGCCAACGCCTGGGCCCGCCGCGCCCAACTGGTGCTGGCGGCCTGGCGCGGCGAGTCGGTCACCTCGATCGCCAGCGACGCCGGCCTGACCCCGCACACCGTCAAGCGCTGGCTGGCCGCGTTCGACGAGCAGGGCGTGCAAGGCCTGATGGCCCAACCGGGTTCGGGCCGCCGTTCCACCATCACCGAGCGGGACCGCGACCGGATCGTCGCCGTCGCCGGCAAGCGCCACTGGACGCTGGAGGCGCTCGCGGAGGCGGTGCGCGCCGACGGCATTCGTCTCAGCGCGGGCCAGCTCCGCAAGATCCTCATCGCCGCCGGCGTCAGCTGGCGCTGATCGGAGCCTTGTTTCGGTGTCATCGGGGACACCCATGCGCGGCGCAGTGTCTACATCGGACACCGTCGGTGCGGCCCTGGAGCGCCGTGCCTGCGCTCGGTGCACCGGGGCGTGACCGGCGCGGCGAATCCCCTGCGCGGATCGAGGGACGCCCCTATGCTCCGATGTGAACGATCCACAACTGAGCAGGGGGAAAGACAAGTGTTGCTCACACGTGCGCTGACATCCGTGGGACTCGCCGCGCTGGCCGCCGTCGGCTTCGCGTTGCCGGCCGCTGCCGCGCCCACGGCCAACCAGGGCGTGTTCACCGCCGACGGTGTGAAGATTCGCACCTGCGCCGCGACGACCTGCACGGGCAAGGGCTCGGGCTACAAGGGCCAGTCCGTGACCGTGTACTGCTACAAGTACGGCACCGCGCCCGGCCCGGGCTTCAACGAGGTGTGGTTCTCCGTGCGCGACAACGCCACCGGTGTCAGCGGCTTCGCCCACTCCGGCGGCCCCGACCAGCGGTACTTCACCGGCACGGCCGGCGTTCCCCAGTGCTGAGGGCCGCCACCAGGTCCTGAAGGATCCCGGTCAGCACCTCGACCTGGATCTCCGCGGTGAAGACCATCCCCGCGTGCTCGGGATGCTCGCGGAGGTGGTCTTCCCGCCAGAACTGGGCCGTCAGCACAAGTCCGTCGCCGTTGCGGAAGGCGAACGAGATCACGTTGTCGGTGGTCGGGCCCCAGCCGTCGAGGAACCAGAACTCCGACAGCAGCTCGTTGTCCTCCGCCAGCAGGCGCCGGTGGGCGGCGGCCGCGGACAGGCCGGGGAAGGGCACGGCCGCGGGCGGCAACCGATCCAGGGTGAGGCCGACGTGGTGCCGGAACTGCGGCACGTAGACGGTGTTGTCGTCGCAGGTCAGCCACTGGCCGGCGGCCCACAGATCCACCCGGCGCATGTCGGTTCCGTCGCAGTCGCCGACTTCTGCCGCGAAGGTGCGCTTGTCACCGAGGAGGAGAGCCACCGGGGCACAGTGCCAGCCCCGGTGGCCGATCCACAAGCGACTTAGTGCCAGGGCTCGTCGTCCACGCGGACGGCGAGGCCGCTGTCGGCGGCTTCCTCGATGGCCAGGGCGATGCGGTGGTCCTGGATGCCGTCGGCCAGGGGGTAGGGCGCCGGCCCCTCGTCACGGACCCAGCGGCCCATGTCCCGCAACAGGGTGGCGATGGCGATCTCCTCATCGTTCCACCGCTTTCCCTGGTACGGGTTGCGGTAGAGGACCTCGTCGCCGAAGGTGATGTGGTCGGTGTCGTAGCCGTCCAGGTCGAGGTCGTAGCCGGTCTGCCGGCGCACGATCTCGCTGCGCACGATGGTCTTCGGCGCGGTCAGACGCACAACCTCGTTGTCCCGCAACTCACCCAGGGTGCCGCGCACGAGGATTCGCCGCATCAGCAGCTGGTTGTGCCACTGGTTGTCGGTGAAGTCGTACAGCCCCAGGCCGCCACCCTCGAACTCGACGGTGGCGATGGTCGTCGAGGCGTCCTTGACCTCGGCCGGATCGGCCCAACCGTCGCGGGTCAACGGATCCGTCAGCCGGGCGATGGTCCGCACCGCCCGCACGTCGGCCCGTCCAAGGCCGATGCCCAGTAAGGTCCGCATCAACGACACGGCGTGGTACTGGTGCGTCGACGACACGTCAACGCGAGTCGGTTCGCCCAGCACTCCCTTGCGCACCAAGGCCACCCGCGCGGCATGTGACGGCATCCGGGTGTACTGCTCAGCCACCTGCACCAGACCCGTGGACCCGACGCGAGCCCACAGCGCCCGCAGCCCCGCCACGTCCGGCGCCGGCGGTGTCTCCGCCAGCACCGGCACGCTCGCTGCGGCCAGCTCCGCCACCAGCGACGGCGTCACCGCCCACGGCGTCGCCGTCACCACGAAATCGGGCCCCGCCGCCAGACATTCGTCCACGGTCCGGAACACCGGCACCGGCAGGTCGCTCCTGCTGCGGGACACCACCCCGACGCAGTCCAGGTCGTCCAGCTCCGCCGCCAGCCGCCAGAAGAACTCCGCCCGCCAGCCCGTTCCCACGATCGCGAATCCACTCACAAGACCCCATCCAACCAGCGCAAACGATAAGATCAAGGCTCACGGGGGAGGGTCTTCACATGGATCGCCGCATTCGTTGCGTCGAGGACGTGCTGAGCGTGCTGGACGGCCTGTTCACCATCGACGCCGCCTGGTGGGACCGGTTCTACGCCGACCGCTCGCGGCCGGTGCCGTTCTTCGCCGCCGAGCCGGACGAGAGCCTGGTGTCGTACCTGGAACGCGGTCTCGTCACCCCCGGCCGGGCCCTGGACGTCGGCTGCGGCGCGGGGCGGAACGCCCTCTACCTCGCGGCCGAGGGCTTCACGGTGGAAGGCGTCGACCTGTCGTCCGAGGCGATCGCCTGGGCCGAGGATCGGGCCCGGGAAGCCGGCGCCACGGTCGATTTCCGTTGCCAGAACGCCTTCTCCGTGACCGGGACGTACGACCTGATCTACGACTCCGGATGCTTCCACCACCTGCCGCCGCACCGCCGGATCAGCTACCTCCAGCTCCTGGACCGCGCCCTGGCGCCGGGCGGACACCTCGCCCTCACGTGTTTCACCACCGAGGAGGGCTCCAGCCGTCCCGACGCGGACTTCTACCGGAACCCGGTGCTGGGCGGGGGAGTCGGCTACGAGCCCGACGACCTGCGCTGGATCTTCGCCGACCTGGCCGAGGTGGAGATCCGGCGCATGCGGGCGGACACCCCGCACTTCGGCGTGGACTTCCTGTGGACGGCGCTGTTCCGGAAAAGGCCGGAGGCGTGAGCAGCCCCCGGCCTTCAGGACGTCACAGCACGATTTCGGCGAGCCGCTCGATGTCGTCGAGGTCGTCGGTGGTGGGGTTGAGGATCAGGTCGGTGGCCCCGATGGCCTCGAAGCTCTTCACGGTCTCCCGCAGCTTCTCGGCGGTGTCGGACATGTTGGCCGACACCAGGTCGGCGAACTCGCCGGACACGACGTAGTAGTCGTGCACGTTGGCGCGGCCCTTGTCGGGGTTGCCCAGCGCGAAGTAGGCGATGGCGACGAGGCGCTGCTCCTCGGTGCGGCCGGCGGCCTGCCACGCGGCGCGGGCCTGGTCGAAGTGGCCGGCCACCCAGTCGGCGGGCACGGAGCCGGCGACGTAGCCGACGCCCCACTTCGCCATGCGGTTGAACGAGGCCTCGGCCATGCCGCCGAACAGCATCGGCACCTCACGGGTGCCGGCCGGCACGCCGGGGTTGGCGCCGCCGCCGACCGGCTGCCCGGTCCAGAACTTGCGGTACTCCTCGAGGTCGGCGTCGATCCGCTTGCCGAGGCCCTTGGGGCCGCGGCCCTCGACGACGAAGTCGTCCTCGCGGCCGCCGATGCCGAAGCCGATGGTGAGCCGGCCGCCGGAGACGCCGTCGATGCCGGCCAGCTCCTTGGCCAGCAGCTGCGCCGGCCACACCGGGGCCAGCATGACGTTGCTGATCAGGCCGATGGTGCTGGTCGCGCCGGCCGCGGCGGCCAGCGTGACGCTGTCCATGACGCCGGGGTAGGCGATGCGGCCGACGGTGCCGAGGGTGGAGAAGCCGGCCGTCTCGGCCCGCCGGGCCCAGGCCGGGATCACCGTGGGGTCGACGTCGCGCACCTGGTTGGGAAGTCCGATGCCGATCTTCATCAAAGTACTCCTGTAAGAAAATATTGAGTCTTCAACCTATAGCCTATCCAATCATCCCTGACACGCAAGGGCCCTCGTCCCCCGAACCTCGGCGGACGGAAGACGGCGGGAGACTGCCCGATCGGTCTACGGCACGGCCGCGGGCGAGCCGCTGACGCCGGCGATGGAGCAGTAGTCGCGCACGTTGGCGCGGCCCTTGCCGACGTCTCCGAGGGCGAAGTAGGCGATGGCGACCAGGCGGATCTCCTCGGTGCGACCGGCTTCCTTCCATGCGGCGCGGGACTGCCCGTGCGCGCGCTGCGTCAGAACACGATTTCGGCCAGACGGTCGATGTCGGACACATCGTCGGTGGCCGGCACGAGCATGTACTCGGTGACGCCCAGTGCCCGGAAAGCGGCGATCGCCGCCCGCACGGAGTCCGCGTCATGGCTGAGGTGCGCCGCGGCCATGTCGGCGTACTCGCCCATGCCGGCGTAGTAGTCGAGCACGTTGGCCCGGCCCCGGTCGGGGTCGCCGAGGGCGAAGTAGCCGCCGGCGACCAGGCGCTGCTCCTCGACGCGGCCGGCGTCCCGCCACGCGGCCCGGGCCTGGTCGAAGAAGACGGCGGCGTCGGCGGCGGGCAGGCCGGGGACGATGTATCCCGCGCCCCACTTGGCCATCCGCTTGAACGAAGCCGCCGCCGTGCCGCCGATCAGCATCGGCACCTCGCGCGTCCCGGCCGGCACGCCGGGATTGTCGCCGCCGCCCACGGGCTGTCCCGTCCACACCTCCCGGTAGCTCTCCAGGTCGGCGTCCAGACGCTTGCCGAGGCCCTTCATGCCGAGCCCCTCGACGACGAAGTCATCCTCGCGACCGCCGAGGCCGATGCCGAGCGTGAGCCGCCCGCCGGAGACGCCGTCGATGCCGGCGATCTCCTTGGCCAGCAACCGGCCTGGCCACACGGTCGTCAGCATCACCTGGCTGAGCAGGCCGATCGTGCTGGTCGCGCCGGCCGCCGCGGCCAGCGCCACGGTGTCCATCACGCCCGGGTAGGCGATCCGGCCGATGGTGCCCAGCGCCGAGAAACCGGCCGCCTCGGCCCGCTTCGCCCACTCCGGGATCACCGTGGGATCGACGTCGCGGACCTGGTTCGGCATGCCGATGCCGATCTTCATGGCCACTCGCCAGTTAGTCAGTAATCATGACAGTAACGAATACTGACTACTCGGGCAACCGGGCCAGCGACGCCGTCAGCCGGGCCACCAGCGTGGCCATGGCCGCCCGCAGCTCGGGGCCTTCCTCGATGCGGAACGGCAGCGGCACGCCTGCCAGCCACTCCTGCGCGTACATCTCGGGATTGTTGGTGCTGCCCACCAGCACGCAGCCGTCGCCGAGCGGCTCCAGCCGCCCCATCGGCCCCCGGATCCACGGCGCGACCCGCGCCACCGGCGCGTCGAACACCACGCGCGTCGAGTACTGCCAGCCCGCGCCGAGGTTCTCCTCCAGGGATTTCACCGGATCGAGGTCCTCGGGCGGCTCGAACTCCAGCGCCGTCGGCTCGACGGCGCGGATCCGGTCGATGCGGTACGTCCGCACGGCCTCGGCCCGATGCGAGTGGCAGAGCAGGTACCAGCGCCCGTGGCGCGCGACCACCGCCCACGGGTCCACCTCGGTGTGCCACTCGTTCCCGGCCTCGCTCCGGTACGTGACCGCCACGCGCCGGCTGGCCGCGACCGCCGCGACGAGCGCGCTGGTGGTGGCCGGATCGGGCCGGGCGGCGCCGCGGTCCGGCGCGGCGGAGGCGTGCTCACGCAGCGCGGCGGCCTGCCGTCCGATGCCCTCCGGCAGGGCCCGGATGACCTTGCCCAGCGCCCCGCCGAGCAGGTCGTCGCCGGGCGGCTGGCCGTCCAACACGGCCATGACCAGCACCAACGCTTCCGCCTCGGTGAAGACGATCGGCGGCAGCTTCATCCCGCGCCCGAGCCGGTAGCCGCCGTGCGGGCCGCGGACCGACTCGACCGGGATGCCGGCCTCACGCAGGATGCCGACGTAGCGCCGGGCGGCGCGCTCGGTCACGCCCAGGCGCTCGGCCAGCTCGTCCGCCGTGGTGCCGGGCCGGGTCTGGAGGATCTCCAGGGTCCGCAGCGCCCGCGCGGTGGGGCTGATGTCGGTGCTCACGTCAGCAGGCTAGGTGAACCGGAAGCCGAACGTCCGGAATTGCTCCTAGGGTGCCCCGCATGGACATTCTGTTCGCCTCCGGCCTGTGGCTGGACGGGTCGACCGCGTGGGACGACGTCGTGGCCGCCCTCGACCACCGGGCCGTGCCGATCACCCTGCCCGGCCAGGGCGACGGCAACGCCGCCGCCACCCTCGACGACCAGCTCGCGGCCGTGCTGTCCGCCGTGGACTCGGCGAAGGAAAACCCCGTGGTGGTCGGGCATTCCGCCGCCTGCACGCTGGCCTGGCTGGCCGCCGACCGGCGGCCGGACCGGGTGGCCAAGGTCGTGCTCGTCGGCGGCTTCCCGACCTCGGACGGCCAGCCCTACGCCAACTTCTTCGACATCCGCGACGGCGCGATGGCCTTCCCCGGCTGGGATCCGTTCGAGGGACCGGACATCGCCGACCTCGACGCCGCCACCCGGCAGCGCATGGCCGCCGCCGCGATCCCCGTGCCCGAGGGCGTGGCCACCGGCACCGTCCGCTACACCAACGAACGCCGCTTCGCCGTGCCCGTCACGCTCGTGTGCCCGGAGTTCAGCCCCGAGCAGGCCAAGAAGTGGATCGACGGCGGCGAGGTCGCCGAGCTGGCCAAGGCCGAGCGCGTGGCGTACGTGGACATCGACTCCGGGCACTGGCCGATGGTCACCCAGCCCGCGGAGCTGGCCCGGCTGCTCGACGCTATCGCTGCGAGTTGATCTCCGCCTGAAGCCGCAGCCAGGTCGGATCGGTCGGCTCGGCCTCGGTCACGGTGGCCAGGTCGTCCCAGCTGCGGGTGCCGTCGGTCTTGGTGGCGACCGACCACACGTCGGCGTCGGCGGGAATCTCGTTGGTGGCGGTCAGGAATCCTTCGACACCAACGGGATCCGCCGGCGTGGCGCCGGCGACCAGCACGAGCTCGCCGGCGCTGGCCACGACGAGGTTGCCGGTCGCCATGGCGGCCAGGGCGGTGATCGGGGCGCCCACCAGTTCGTCGTGCTCGACGGCGCTCCCGTCGGCGATGTCAACCTCGACCAGGGACCCGCTCGGCGTGCCGATCCACAGGGCGGCGCCGAACGCGATGTTGTGCCGCGACCAGGTGTGCATCTCCGCCCGCCAGTCGTCCGGGATCGGGTAGCCGGGGAAGGGGGTGCCGAGCGTCGTGGACAGCACGCGCCGCAGCGATGGGAACTCGAACACCGCCACTGTGTTCTCGTAAGCGTTGCCACGGATGGCGATGTGCCGGCCGTCGGCGCTGAAGATCGGCGCGCGGTACCCGTCGGCGTCCAGGATCAGCGCACGGTCCAGCAGCCGCAGCGCTCCCCGGTCGACGCGGGCGAACACCGCCAGCGTCGCGCCCTGCTCGCTCTGCAACGCCACCGCCAGCCCGCCGGCCGGGTGCACTGCCAGCCCGGTGTCCCAGCGCGGGCCGGATTCGACCCTGCCGTTGGTGATCGCGTCGGCGTGGTCCCAGTCGCCTTCGCTCGGTGACGCGAAGACCGTCTCGCCGTCGGGGCTGAACGCCAGGTAGTCGTAGTGGTCGGCGAGATCCGACGGTGTCACTCCGTCCGGCGTCCAGCGCACGGTTCTGTTCAGCAGCAACGGTTCCGTCGGGTGCCAGGCCACAGGGCCGCTGGCCGCGACGACCTGGGGCGCACCCTGGCCGTCCCAGATGTGGATCACGTCCGGGCCGATGCCGGCGATCAGGGGCAGTCGCGGGTGGCCGATCAGCCGCTCGATCGGGCCGGCCGGCACACGGGTGATGATCACGGCGTCACGGTACGGGGACCGACGGCGAATTTTGGGCGTTTTCGCAGCACAGCGGGGGATCGTCTGCTGGGATCGGGGGACGGACCGGCCGAGCGACGACAGGGAGCACGACGATGCGGTTCCTCATGATGCACCGGATGGACGAAAGCCTGCCCGAGGCCTGGAACCCCAGCCCGGAGTTCATCCAGAAAATGGGCGAGAAGATCGGGGACTGGACCGCCCGCGGCATCCTCATCACGGCCGAGGGCGTGCACCCGTCGGCCAAGGGCGCCCTGGTGCGCAAGACCGCCGCCGGCTCCATCGCCTCGACCGACGGCCCGTTCACCGAGGCCAAGGAGGTCATCGGCGGCTTCGCGCTGATCAACGCCGACAGCCGCGAGCAGGCCGTGGCCTACGCCGAGGAGTATGCCGCGCTCTTCACGGAGATCGAGGTCGAGGTGCGCCAGGTCGTCGAGTTCGAAGACTTTCAGTAGCCAACACCGTCAGTAGACAACACCGTCAGTAGACGACACCGTCAGCGCGCCGAACCGTCAGCAGAGCTGACGTTCAGGGGGCCGGTCGATCGCGGCCGGCCCTCAGGTCGCGGCGCGGATGCCCGTGACGATCAGCCGCAGCCCGTGCTCGAAGTGCTCGTCGGGATGGGGCGCCGGCACGAACTCGATGGCCGCCGCGAGGTTCGGGTACGGCTCGACGGCCGCGGCCAGCCGTTCGGCGCCCTCGTCGGTCAACGCCAGCTGGTGCTCGATCGTATGGGCCACAACGTGATACGTGACGGTGTCGGCGGTCCAGGCGGCGTCGCGATGCGACAGGCCGGCCTCCAATAGCGCCCCGATCATCGCGTCCCCGTAGGCCAGGGCGTTGGGCAGCGGGAAGAACACCGCCGAGTAGACGCGGGCCCCGTCGCGGCGGCTCAGCAGCGCCCGCCGAAGCCGTCGCGCGAGGTCGGCGACCCTCGTGTCCCACGGCCCGGTCACGCCTTCGGCGGCCCCGGTCAGCAGCTCGTCGGCCATGGCCTCCAACAGGGCCTGCTTGCTGCGGAAATGCCAGTACGTGGCCCCGTTCTGCACGCCGAGGGCGGTGGTCAGCCGCCGCATGGTCAGCTGGTCGAGCCCTACCTCGTCGAGCAGGTCGAGCGCGGCGGACAGCACCTGCTCGCGATTGAGCCGCACGGGCCTCTCCTCGGTGACGCGTTGACGACGGCCACCAGTATGCCGCAGACTTCAACGGCGTTGAAGTTCAACAGCGTTGAAGTTGCGAGGGGGCAGACATGCGTCGCGTCGTCTTTCGCCGCTACGGCGGACCCGAGGTGCTGGAAACGGACCACGCCGAGCGGCCGGAGCCGGACGAGGGGCAGGTGCTGGTCGAGGTGGACGCGATCGGCGTCAGCCTGCCGATCGTGCGCCTGAGCAGGGGGAACAGCGCCGAGCTGCCGCACGTCCCCGGCGGCGAGGTGGTCGGCCGCGTGGCGGCGATCGGCCCGAACGTCACCGGCTTCCGGCTGGGGCAACGCGTGGCGGGCCTGGCCTTCTCCGGCGCCTACGCCGAGTTCGCCATGGTCGCGGCGCCCTTCCTCGCCCTCGTCCCGGACGGTGTCGACGACGGGGCGGCGGTCTCGCTGGTGCGCGGCGGTCAGGTCGCCCTCGGCACCCTCCGTGCGGCGGCGATGCAGCCGGGCGAGAGCGTGTTGATCACTGCGGCGGCCGGGGCCGTCGGCCACCTCGCGATCCAGCTGGCCAACGCCTTCGGCGCGAGCCGGGTCGTAGCCGCGGTCAGCGACGAGAGCAAGGCCGACTTTCTGCGCGGCATCGGGGCGCACGAGGTCATCCGCTACGACCAGACCGCGTCCCGGCCGGTCGACGTCGTGCTCGACGGTGCCGGCGGCGAGGCCCAGAACGCGGCCCTGAACCAGCTTGCGCCGTTCGGTCGCCTCGTCTCGTTCAACGCGGCGGGGGAGAAGGTGGACGTCAACGAGCTCCGCTTCCACGGCCGCACCGTCATCGGGTTTGCCATGGCACACTTGGCTTCCCGTCGTCCGGAGGTCTACGTCCGACACCGCGGGGAACTGTGGGACCTATACGCGCGAGGTGCCCTGAAGCCGGCCGTCCACGCCATGCTGCCGCTCGAAGAAGCCGCCCAGGCACACCGGATCATGGAGGCACGGGCCAGCCTCGGCAAGATCGTGCTGACGCCCTAGATCGCCCTAAATCCCTTGGGCCAGCCGCTCGATCAGCGGCACGGCGAGGGCCAGCGCGGCCAACTCCTCCTCGGAGAAGCCGGAGCCGAGGGCGGCGGCCAGCTGCCGGGCGTGGGCGGCCCGCTTGCGGCGCAACATTTCCCGCCCCGACTCGCTGGCCGACATGATGATCCGGCGGCCGTCGTGCGGGTCGTTGCGGCGCTCGACCAGGCCACGCTGCTCCAGCCCTCCGAGCGTGGTGGCCATGGCCTGCGGGGTGATCTGCTCCGCCCGCGCCAGTTCGGCCGACGTCGACGGCCCGCCACGGTCCAAACGGGACAGTGCCGAGCGTTCCGGCAGGGTGAGCTCCCCGGGCGTCGCGGCCTGGCGGAGTCGGCGCGCGAGCAGGCTCACGCTGTCCTGCAACGCGGAAGCCAGATCGTCGACGTCCATGGGCGCGAGCCTAGCCTGCGGTGGCCGGCACCAGGCTGGCCACGGTCATTGCCGTGCGCACGAACGCGGCGACGGCCGGCGACCGCGCCTCGCGGGGCCAGGCCACGGCGATGGTGATCGGGTCGAGGTCGAGCACCGGCCGGTAGACGATGCCGGGCCGGGCATGGCGGCGGGTGACCGACAGCGGCGGGTACCAGACGATCTTGCCCAGCTCGACCAGGCCGAAGATCTGCGCCAGATCCAGCGGCCGGCCGCCGCTGACGTCGCTCGGCCCCGGCCGCCCGGCCAGGTCGGCCTGGCCCAGGGTTTCCTTGGCCACCAACGGATCCGTCGCGGCCAGGGCGACGAAGCAGGGCTCGGTCGTCAACGGCTCGAAGTCGATGTCCCGGTCGTCGAACGGGGCCGGGACGAGGGCGACGTCGGCCCGGCCGTCACGCAGGGCCGGGGCCTGCTCGCCGCGGCCGCCCATGTGCACCGACACCGGCACGGCGGCGTCTTCTTGTTCGTACAGAGCCAGGATCTGCGGCAGCAGTCCGCCGTCATAGTCGGCCTTGAGGGTCAGTCGAAGCCCGGGTTCGTCCCGGCCGGCGTGCTGGGCCCGCCGGCCGGCCGCCGCGACGGCGTCCAGCGCGGCCAGCCCGTCTCGCAGCAACACCTCGCCGGCCGGGGTGAGCGAGACCTGCCGGGTGGTGCGGATCAGCAGCTGCACGCCGAGCTGCCGCTCCAGGTCCCGGATCGCCCGGGACAGCGGCGGCTGCGCCATGCCCAGTCGCTCGGCGGCCCGCCCGAAGTGCAGCTCCTCGGCCACCGCGACGAAATACCGGAGCTGTCGGACCTCCAGGTCACTCATATCTCCAGGGTATCAATCGCAACCGGATCGGTCATTCCGTTTTTGCGGGGCCGGCGGTTGACTTCAGGACATGATCGTTGTGACCACCCCGACCGGAGCCATCGGCAGCAAGGTGCTCCGGAACCTGCTCGCCCACGACGCCAAGGTCCGCGTGATCGTGCGCGACCCGGCCCGCCTGCCCGAAGACGTCAGAGAACGAATCGAGGTCGTCACCGGCTCGCACGGCGACGCCGATGTCGTCAACACCGCCTTCGCCGGCGCGGACGCCGTGTTCTGGTTGGCGCCGCCGAACTTTCGGGCCGAGAGTCTCGACGCGGCCTACCGCGACTTCGCCCGCGCCGCCTGCGACGCCTTCACCAGCCAGGGCGTGCACCGCGTCGTCGGCGTCTCCGCCCTCGGCCGCGGCACGGCCGTCGCCGACCGGGCCGGCTTCGTCACGGCCGCGCTGGCCATGGACGACCTGATCGCCGGCACCGGCGTCAACTTCCGTGCCCTGGCGCTGCCCGGCTTCATGGACAACGTGCTGCGGGATCTCGCGGAGATCGTCGAGCACGGCGTCTACCGCACGCCGCTGCGCCCCGACCTGAGGCTGCCGCACTGTGCCACCAAGGACATCGCCGCCGCGGCCACCCGGCTGCTGCTCGACGACACCTGGACCGGCCAGGGCCACGTCGCCGTGCTCGGCCCCGAAGACATCTCCAGCAACGAGATGGCGGCGATCATGGGCGACGTGCTCGGCCGGACCGTCCACTGTGAACACACCGAGCCCGAGGCCTTCCTGGCCGGGCTGCGGGCCTCCGGTGCGACCGAGGCCGTCGTGCAGGGCTTCTACGACATGATGACAGCCAAGAACAACGGCCTGGACAGCGCCGAGCCTCGTACCCCGCAATCCTGCAGCCCCACCGGTTTCCGCCAGTGGTGCGAGGAGAACCTCAAGAGCTGACCGCCAGCCGGAGATCGACGGTCATGCCCTCGTCGACGTCCTCGGCCCGGCGCACCTTCGCCTTCAGCGGCACGAGATAGCGGCCGTCCTTGGGGAACATGGACGTCTGCCAGGTGGTGTCGCCGAGGGTGACGGTGCACGGCACGCAGCCCCAGCCGTACGAGACCGCCGCCGACACCTCGTGCAGCTCGCGGCACTGCTCCTCGGGCATCGTCACGAAGTAGAACGGCGACGGCCCGCGCCAGTGCCAGATCTCGCCGCTGAAGCGGAACTCCATCACGGGGCGTCCTCCCCGACCCGGCCGTCGATCGCCTCGCGGATCAGGTCGGCGTGGCCGGTGTGCCGGGCGTACTCCTCGATCATGTCGGTCAGCAACCGGCGCAGGCTGGGCGTGCCCCAGCCGGGGAACTCCTGCCCCTTGGCCCGGTCGAGGCCGCCGTCGGCCAGCGCCTCGGCGACCAGCCGCCGCGACCGCTCCACGGCCGCCCGCCAGTCCCGCCAGGTCTGCTCGACATCGCTGTCCGGGCCCCATTCCCAGTCGGATTCCCAGTCCGCGCGGGTGGGGCTCGGGCCGCCGTTCAGCTTCCACACGAACGTCGACGCCTCGCACCGGGTCAGGTGGCGCAGCAGCCCGCCAAGGGTGATCGAGGACTTGCCGACCTGGGTCGACATGGCGGCAGCGTCGAGGCCGGCGCACTTCCAGGCCAGCACCCGCCGATTGCGCTCCAGGGTGCGCACCAGCGTGGTCAGCTCGTCGCCGGCCACCGGCGGCTCGGCCTCGACGCCGTCGAACAGCACGTCTACGAAGGGCTCGGTCATGGCGACACAGTAGAACCAGTTCCGGACGATCCCCTTCCGGAATCGACACAGCCGGAATTGGCACGGTCGGAACTCGCCAGGGCGTCCAGATCGCGTTCGGCGTACAGCCGGTGCTCCCACTCCTCGTTCAGCACGGTCAGCAGGCACTCCCGCACCGGGAAGCTCTCCCCGGACGGCGGCCAGCCGACGCCGTCGACCGGCTCGGTGTCGCCGGCCAGGAACTCCTCGGTCAGGTCGTCGACCAGCTCCCGCACCGTGGCCATCCGGTCCCGCCGCAGCTCCAGCACCTCGTCCAGCGACGGCCGTGCCGCCCGGTCGCGGGGCACACCCGGGGTGTCGGGCATCTCGTCCCACGGCAGGGAAAGCTCGTGCCACGGCGCCGGCTGGCCGAGAATTCCCCGGTAGATCCAGCATTCGGTGGCGAACACCAGATGCCGCTGGGTCTCGGTGAACGACCACTCGCCGTCCACGGATTCGTGCAGCAGCGCGGGATCGAAGGTGCGGGCCCGCTGCACGGTGCCGTCCCACAGGCGTTCCACCACGTCCCACGCGGCGCGGAAGCCGGCCGGGTCGGTGGGCCGCATCTTCGCCCGGTCGGGGTGCCGGCGGTCCAGCTCGGCCTCGACCAGCGGGCCGATGTCGACCCCGTTCACGGTGACGTTGACCAACTCGCCGGTGATGTCCACGTTGCGCAGCTCCAGGCCGTGCAGGGTGGCGTCCTTGACCAGCGCCCCACGCATCGTCACGTCGGTCAGGTTGACGGAACGGAACTCGGCCCCGATGAACCGGACGCGCTCGAACCGGGAGCCGCTGAGATCCTCGCGGATGAACTCGGGCATGTCAGGACTGTAGGTGCCGGCTCAAGTCCCCGCGCAGGTGAATCGTGACCCGCCGTTCGGCGAATCGCCAGCGGCCGTCGACGCGCGCGAAGGCGTCCCGGTAGCGGCCGGCGGCGATGCACTGGAGCGGAAAGTCCGGCAGGGCCTGGAAAATCGTCACGTACGCGTGTGTGACGGCGGTGTCCCCGTCGACGTCGATGATCAGGTTGCTGGTGGCGTGCTGGGTGCCGGGCGTGCCGTCCTCGTAGCGGATGACGGTGTTCTCCAGCATCCCGGTGACGGCCTCGCGGCCGGTGAACTCGCCGACGCCGACGAAGGTGGCCTCGGCGAACAGCTCGCCGACGCCGGCGAAGTCGCCGGTGTCGACCAGGAGGGCGTAGCGGGCGATCAGGTTCTGGATCGCCACGTGATCGTCGGACATGGGTCCATCATCGCCGCCACCGGGCACTGCCGGCGCTCCGAAGCGTCAGGTTGGCGGGATGTGCGCGGCCCTGTGAGGTTTCGCCTACCACAGCCTAGGAAAGCGGTCGTGGCAACCGAGTTCTTGTTGGAGCACCATCGAACTAGTCAGACGGAGGAACCACCCGGAAAGCGAGAAGTTCGATGAGCACAGCACACAAGGTCGCGATTGTCACCGGCGCGTCCCAGGGCATCGGCGCCGGCTTGGTGGCCGCCTACCGCAAACTCGGCTACCGCGTGGTGGCCGTTTCCCGGTCCATCGAGGAATCCGGCGATCCGGAGGTGTTGGCCATCAGGGCCGACCTTTCCCGGCCGGGCGCCGGCGTCGAGGTGGTCCAGCAGACGCTGGCCACGTTCGGCGAATCGACACGCTGGTCAACAATGCCGGCATATTCGTGGCCAAGCCGTTCACCGAGTACACCGACGAGGACTACGACGCGGTCACCGGCATCAACCTGCGGGGATTCTTCGACGTCTCCCGCGGCGCGGTGGCGGCCATGGTGGAACAGGGCGGCGGGCACGTCGTGTCGATCTCGACCACGCTGGTCGACCACGCCCTCGCCCAGGTGCCCTCGGCGCTGGCCTCGCTGACCAAGGGCGGCCTCAACGCCGTGACCAGGTCCCTGGCCATCGAGTACGCGGCCCGCGGCGTGCGGGTCAACAGCGTGGCGCTGGGCATCATCCGCACGCCGATGCACGCGCCGGAGACGCACGACTTCCTGGCCGGCTTGCACCCCGTCGGTAGGCTGGGCGAGATCGACGAGGTGGTCGACGCCATTCTGTACCTGGAGAACAACCGGTTCGTCACCGGCGAGATCCTGCACGTCGACGGCGGCCAGAGCGCGGGGCACTGAGAATGAACGCCGAAGAGCAGATCCTGACCACGGTCCTGGACCGGTGGAAGAGCGCGGTCGACGCCCACGATCCCGAGCGGGTGGCCGTCAACTTCACCGAGGACGCTATTTTCCAGGGCCTGCATCCGTACACGGTCGGGCCCAAGGGAGTCGCCGAGTACTACGATTCCCAGCCGCTCGGAATGGTGGCCGAGTACGAGATCCAGGAAACGCGCCGGCTGGCCGAGAACCTGGTGCTGGGCTACCTGCACGTCGATTTCACCTTCACCGACCGGGACACCGTGAGCGTTCAGCTCAGCCTGGTGGTCGAGGGTGAGAAGATTCGGCACTACCAGGTGTCGCGGCTCTGAAGAAACGGCACCACCACATCGCGGAACTGGTTCGGGCACCGGCTGTGCACGCGGTGCCCGGCCGCGATGGCCACCAGTCGCCCGTTCGGCAGCCGGCGCGTCATCTCCGTGACGTGGTCGAGCCGGACGTGGCTGCCCGGGCCGCCGTGCACGAGCAGCGTCGGCGCCGCGACCGCCGGCAGCCGTGACCACCAGAACGGGTCCGGCGTGCGGAACTGCGTGACCACCGGCCGCACCATGGCCCGATCGAAGGCGCGCCACACGAGCAGTTCGGCCAGCGACGCCAACGATCTCGTCGGCGGTGGGCCCGGCTCGTGCGGCGGCGGGGGAGTGTCCTCCAGGACCAGCCGGCGCACCCGGCCCGGCTGCTCCAGCGCGATCATCGCCGCCACCCGCCCGCCCAGCGAATGGCCGACCAGGTCCACTTGTCTCAGGCCCAACTCGTCGAGCAGACCGACGATGTCGTCCCGGAAACCGGCCAGCGTGTAGTCCGCCGCGCGGGAACTCCGGCCGTGGCCCCGCAGATCCGGCACGATCACCCGGCGGTCGCCCAGGCCCGCCGCCAGCCGGCGCCAGGTCCTGCCGCTGCTGGCCATGGCGTGCAGCAGCACGACCGGCGGGCCGTCGCCGGAACCGGTGTCCCGGTAGGCGATCTCCACATCCCCGACCCGCACGGTGGGCAGGACGGAAGTGGGCACGGTCCAACCCTAGCCGTGACCGGTCCGTCGCGGTGCGTGGTCACTCGAACGCCGCGGAGGGGACGTCCGGACGCTCAATCCGGTCGGGCCGTAGCGCGGGGGCGATCAACGAGGTAGAACTAGCCAACCTCCCATCGTTAGACCGAACACGGGACCCGCCCGGGCCGCGAGAGAGCGCTCTCACCGGTCCGCCCGACGCTGGGAAGGGGGCTTTCCTCCACTCCGAGTGGAGGAAAGCCCCCTTCCCAGCGTTCGTCAGACCCCGAGACGACAGGACGACCTATGACCATGGCTCGAAGACTCGGCCGGGCGCTCGTGCTCGGCATCGCGCTGGTGGCGGCCCTGCCCGCCATAGCGACGGCGGCTCCGGCGCCGCAGTACCACCCCGGCGGCAGCGGCGGCCCCGACCTGGGCCCCAACGTCACCGTGTTCGACCCGTCGATGCCGGTGACGCAGATCCAGGCGGCGCTGGACGCGGCCAGCACGCAGCAGGTCGACAACGAGATGGGCACGCAGCGCGTCGCGTTCCTGTTCAAGCCCGGCACCTACGGCACCGCGACCCAGCCGCTGCAGATCAAGGTCGGCTACTACACCGAGATCGCCGGCCTCGGCGTGTCCCCGAACGACGTCGTGATCAACGGCAAGATCGAGACCTACAACCGGTGCCTGGAGGGCGGCGGCACCAGCAACTGCCTGGCGCTGGTGAACTTCTGGCGCACCGTGTCCAACCTCTCGCTCAACATCAACGCCACCGGCCAGGACGCCTGCCGCGCCACCGCCAACTTCTGGGCCGTGTCGCAGGCCGCTTCGGTGCGCCGGGTCAACGTCACCGGCGGCGGCCTGTCGCTGATGGACTACTGCACCGCCGGCCCGCAGTACGCCAGCGGCGGCTTCATCGCCGACTCCAAGCTGCCGTCGGTGACCAACGGCTCGCAGCAGCAGTGGCTGATCCGCAACAGCGAGGTCGCCGGCTGGTCCAACGGCGTGTGGAACCAGGTCTTCTCCGGTGTGGTCGGCGCGCCCGCCGAGACGGGCTTCCCCAACCCGCCGTACACGACTCTCGACACCACCCCGGCCAGCCGCGAGAAGTCGTACCTCTTCCTGGACTCGCACGGGAAGTACAACGTGCGGGTGCCGTCGGTGCAGCACAACAGCAAGGGCGTCACCTGGGCCAACGGCTTGACGCCCGGGCGCACCGTCCCGCTGTCCGACTTCTTCGTGGCCAAGCCGTCCGACCCGGTGTGGCTGATCAACGCGGAACTGGCGCTGGGCAGGAACCTTCTGCTCACGCCGGGCGTGTACAACGTGGCGCAGAGCATCCACGTGTTCCGGCCAGATACCGTGATCCTCGGGCTCGGGCACGCCACGCTCACCGCCGACCACGGCGCGATTCCGTTGGACATCGCCAACGTGCCCGGCGTGATCGTGGCCGGCGTGACCTTCGACGCCGGCGCCCAGAAGTCCCCGGTGCTGCTGCGGGTCGGCCGTGAGCACGGCATCGGCTTCAGCTCGGCCGGCGACCCCACGACACTGTCCGATGTGTACTTCCGCGTCGGCGGCCCGCACGTGGGCAGCGCCGACACCGCGCTGGAGGTCAACAGCGACAACGTGATCATCGACAACACCTGGGTGTGGCGGGCCGACCACGGCGTGGAGAACCTGACCGACACCCAGCGCTGGAACACCAACATCGGCCGGGTCGGCGCGGTCATCAACGGCGACCACGTCACCGCCACCGGCATGTTCGTCGAGCACTTCCAGACGTACAACACGGTCTGGAACGGCAACGACGGCACCACCATCATGTACCAGAACGAGCTGCCCTACGACCCGCCGACGCAGGCCGACTGGATGAACGGCAAGGTGTTGGGCTACGGCGGCTACAAGGTCGGCGACAAGGTGAAGACCCACCACCTGTACGGGGCCGGGGTCTACGTGTTCAACCAGAACAACACGACCATCCACACCGCCAACGGTTTCGAGGCCCCGAACCGGCCCGGCGTGCAGCTGCACCACATCATGACCGTCAACCTCAGCGCCGGCACCATCGACCACGTGGTCAACGGCGTCGGCGGCCCGGCCGACACGACCAAGGTCGGCCAGCCGGTGTTCGTCACCGACTACCCGTGATGCTGATCGCGCGGGGGAAGCGTGCCTTCCCCCGCGCGATCCCGGTGTGCCACCAGCACTCTGGTGACATGGCCGTCCTCATTGGACACGTCGCGGTCGTGCACGAAGCCGATCTTGCCCAGGGTGTGCAGCGAGGCCGCGTTGTCCTCGTGCACAGTGGCGTAGACCCGGTCGAGTCCGAGCGTGCCGAAGCCGTAGGCCACGATGGCGGCGGCCAGCTCGGTGCCGAGGCCACGGCCCCAGGCCGACTCGGCCAGGACGTAGACCAGCTCGTGGCCCTCGATCGTCTTGCTGGGCTTGATCTCGGCGTGCCCGATGTGCCGGCCGTCCTCGCGCACCGCCCAGACGTCGAAGCGGTTCTCCTCGTAGACCGGGAACACGCGGAGGAACAGCGACCGGGCGTCCTGTTCGGACAGTGCGCCGTCGCCGACGTAGCGGTTGACGGCCTCGTCGCCCACCAGCACCACGAAGGTCTCTTCGTCGCCGTGGTCGTAGGGCTCCAGCAGCAGGCGTTCGGTGCGGATGGTCGGCGTCACGGCCGGAGGCTAGCCCGGGCGTGCCGATCCCTCCATGCGAAATAACTGTATGCTTGACAGGTATGTCGTCGAGAGGTGGTGCGCCGTGTGGCCGGCGAACGGGCGGTACGGGATGGACGTCGCCCCGGCAGGCCTCGGCTTCGTGCACGACCTGCTGAACACGCTCCCGGCCGGCAAGCCGCGAGTGGATCTGTTGGCCTCGCTGGACGACGCTCAGCCCTGGCTCGACGGCGCGCTCGCGGCGTGGGCCGGGGAGACCGGCCGTGAGCGGCCTGAGGTGTCGCTGACGGAGCGTGACCTCGATCAGGTCCGCGGTTTGCGCGAGGAGATCAAGACCCTGCTGACCGGTGGGGAGCCCGCGCATGAGCTGTCGTCGGCGACGCTGCGGCTGGGGTCCGACGGCCGGGTGGCCGTCGAGCCGCGGGGGACCGGGGCGCGGCTGGTGGCGTCGGTGGTGCTGATCGAGATGCTCGCCGCGCAGCAGGCCGACACCTGGCGGCGGCTCAAGGTCTGCCGCAATCCCCGCTGCCAGGTCGCATTCTTCGATCGCTCTCGTAACAACAGCGGGGTCTGGCACGCCACCAAGACCTGCGGCAACGTGGAGAATCTCCGCGCGCATCGGGCCCGGGCCAAGTCGACCGCGTGACCGGATCCGCAGGGTTTCGCTTCCCCGGCCCGGCAGGCCGGTGACCTGCCCCGCGAGCCGCATTCATGAGTCTGACGAAAATGTCCGGCCGCCGTCCTCGTCGGCCGCCCGGCCGGACACCTGGAAAACACCCCCGAGCGGCCGCGTCCCGCTCTTTGACAATGGCCGGACCCGGGAATGCGCTTTGTGACGCCGAACGGGTGATCAACTAGGCGTTGTCCCAGTCCGCGGGCGGTCCGGTAATTGGCGCTGGCCGCCCTGTTCGCCCTGGGCTAGACTGACGCCCGATTCGGAGAAAAGCGTTTCTGCCCGGGGGAAACGAGCCGGGGAGGGTGACCCGCTGGGGGTGAGTCACCCTCCCCTTCCGATAGTGGCGCATTCAACCTCTTGTCGTGCACACGCTGTGACGAAAAGCCGGAAACCCCGTTCCGGATGTGTCGCTCGCGGGCCATTTCCTCGCCGGTCGTGGGAATGTCGATCAGTCGCGGAGCGCTGCCAGGGCTGCGTGGAACAGTTCGCCCAGCGGCTCCGCGCAGTCGTGCCGGATCCATTCCTCGCCGGCGACCATGTCCGCACGGCTTGCTCGCCGCCGCCGGCGAAGCGCGGATCGTGTCGGTCAGCTCCGCGCTGCACCTGGCGTCGCCGATCGTCTTCGACGACATCCACTACCGCTGCAACGAGGCCGAGGTGGTGCACGACAGCGACGGCTGGATGGTCGGCGTCGCCCCGTGGGCGCTGGACGAGGGGCATGCCGAGAGGTTGTGGGAGGTCACCGAGGAGATGCTTGCTCGCGCCAGCCCCGGGTGAGGACCACGCCGGCCTTCTCGGTGATGGCCTGGTCGAGGTCGATGCCGAGCTCCTCGGCGGCCACGAAGGCCGTGATGACCACGTCGGCCAGCTCGGCCCGCAGCTCCTCGGCCGTGCCGGTGCGGCGGGCCTGCCCGGACCAGCGACGGTAGGCCCCGACGAACTCGCCGCACTCCTCGGCCACCGCCAGCACCTGCCGGTTGGCCGCCCCTTCGGCGGGGAAACCGTTGGCCCGCAGGTTGTCGGAGATGACGCGCGCCAGGTCGCGCAGGTTCCCGGTGTTGATGTCCACGGGCGCATCCTGCCGGCCCCGGGGCTCAGCCCCGGCATGGGGTGTGCCACCGTCCCAATCCCACGGGTCCAGGGCGAAGCCTCAGCGTGAGGGTGTGCCACCGTCCCACCCTTATGGGGTCCGGGGCGAAGCCCCGACGTGGGGGCCGTGCCCCCACAGGGCGCTTCGAGCGACCCGGTCCGCGTTCTCCGTGGTCGGGTGTCCGTTGGGGGGTGGTTTGGCGCCGTGGGGTGTTTCAGCTGCTGAGGTCCTCAGCGCATTCTGATGGGGTCCGGGGCGAAGCCCCGGCGTGGGGGTGTGGGGGCCGTGCCCCCACAAGGCGCTTCGAGCGACTAGGTCCGCGCTTTCCGCGGACAAGCGTCCGCTGAGCGAGAGCGAGAGGGTGAGCTGTGACTTCCCCTCACGGCTCACCCTCTCGACAGTCACTCTACCACGGGATCGAACGTGTGTTCGACCGGTGGTGGCTCATGTCACGCGATAGGGTCGTCCCGAAGGGGGACAACCATGATCGTGAACGTCAACGGTGTGGAGATCGACGCGGACACCTTCGGCCAACCGGGTCGGCCGACGGTGCTGCTGCTGTCGGGCTCCGGCGGCTCGAAGGACTTCTGGCGGCCGGAGTTCTGTCAGAAGCTGGCCGAGGCGGCGGGCTTCGTCATCCGCTACGACATGCGGGACACCGGCCAGTCCACCACCTACCCGGTGGGCGAGCCCGGCTACACCATGCTCGACCTGGCCGCCGACCCGATCGCGCTGCTCGACCACTTCGGCGTGCGGCGCGCGCACTTCGTCGGCATCTCGATGGGCGGCGCGGTCGCCCAGCTGATCGGCATCAATCACGCCGACCGGGTCGCCTCGCTCACCCTGCTGTCCACCAGCGGCGGTGGCGCCGATCTACCCGGCCCGACCGAGGCGCTGCGGGCCTTCTTCGCCGCCGAGCAGCCGTCCGATCCGGTCGAGGCGGCGGTCGCGGCCGGGCGGGCCTACGCCGCGCGGTCCGTGCCGTTCGACGAGGCCGCCACCCGCAAACTCGTCACCGACGAGTACGCGCGGACCAAGAACATCGAGGCCCTGAGCAACGCGCACGCGACCAAGAGCATCGATTCCTGGACCGGCCGGCTGGGCGAGATCACCGCGCCGACGCTGGTCATCCACGGCGACGAGGACCCGCTGTTCCCGATCGAGCACGGCCGGGCGCTGGCCGACGCGATTCCCGGCGCCGAGCTGCTGACGCTCAAGCAGGTCGGCCACGAGCTGCCGCCCCGGGCCTGGGACAGGGTGATCACGGCCGTCGCCGAGATGGCCACCGACGACTGGGACCTGCGCGGCGATCGCCTTGCCGCGCAAGCGATCGCCGTCGGCCAGCCGACGTCCTGGTTCGACCGCCTGTACGCCGAGGGCGTGCGCGGCGAGGTCCTGATGCCTTGGAACCGGCAGCACCCGCACCCGATGCTGGCCGAGTACCTCGAAGGCCGCACGGGCCAGGGCAAGCGCGGCCTGGTCGTCGGCTGCGGGCTCGGCGCGGACGCCGGGTTCCTGGCCGGCAAGGGCTTTGCCACCACGGCGTTCGACGTCTCCGAGACGGCGATCGAGGTGGCCCACGAACGGCACCCGGGCGTCGACTTCCAGGTCGCCGACCTGTTCGACCTGCCGAAGGAATGGTTGCGGGCCTTCGACTTCATCGTCGAGATCTTCACCGTGCAGGCGCTGCCGGAGTCGATCCGGGCCGAGGCCACCGCCGCCGTCGGCACCCTGTTGGCGCCCGGCGGCACGTTGTTCGTGGTCGCGATGTCCCGTGAGGAGGGCACCATCCCCGATGGCCCGCCCTGGCCGCTGACCCGAAGCCAGTTCGACGGCTTCGCGGTCGACGGCGTCACGCCGGTGTCCGTGGAGGAGCGGGACAACCGCTGGATCGGGGTGTTCACGCGATGAGCCTGTCCAGCCGGGGCCTGACCCGCCTGTACGACACCCTGTGCAAGCACGTCGACAGCGGGGCCTGCCCCGGTCTGGTCAGCGTGATCCACCGTCGCGGCGAGACGCACGTCGACGTGATCGGGGATGTCCGGCGGGACACCCTGTTCCGCATCAGCTCCATGACCAAGCCGATCACCGCCGCGCTGGCCATGGCACTGGTGGAGCAGGGCCGGCTGCGGCTGGACGACCCCGTCGACGAGCTGCTGCCCGAGCTGGCCGACCGCCGGGTCCTCACGTCCCTCGACGCCCCGCTCGACGACACCGTGCCGGCCAACCGTCCCATCACGTTGCGGGACCTGTTGACCTTCCGCCTCGGTTGGGGCGGCATCTTCGCCCCGCCCGGCACCTATCCCGTGCAGGCCGCCGCCGCGGCGCTGAACCTCGGGCTCGGCGACGGCCCGCCGCAGCCGGCCGGTCCGCCCGAGCCGGACGAGTGGATGCGCCGCTTCGGCACGCTGCCGCTGCTCGCCCAGCCGGGGGAGCGGTGGATGTACCACGTCGGCGCCGAGGTGCTGGGCGTGCTGCTGGCCCGGGCCACCGGCACGACGCTCGGCGAGGCCATGCGGGAGCACCTGTTCGAGTCCCTCGGCATGATCGACACCGGCTTCCACGTGCCGGCCGACAAGATCGGGCGTCTCACCGCCGGCTACTCCGACGGCCAGGTCTTCGACGCCGTCGGCGGGCAGTGGAGCAGGCCGCCCGCCTTCGAGGCCGGCGGCGGCGGTCTGGTCTCCACCGCCGACGACTACCTGGCCTTCGCGACCATGTTGCTGGGCAACGGAAAGGGCATCCTGTCCCGACCGTCGGTCGCCCTGATGACCACCGACCACCTCACGCCCGCCCAGCACGCCTCCGACGGCTTCTGGCCCGGCTTCTTCGGCGAGCACCGGGGCTGGGGCTTCGGCGTGCAGGTCGTCACCAAGCGCGATCAGCTGTGGGCCACCCCCGGCCGTTACGGCTGGGACGGCGGTCTCGGCACGTCATGGCACAACGACCCGGCCGAGGAGCTCACGGCCGTGCTCATGACCCAGCAGGCCGCGTTCCCGCTGACTTCCCCGCTGTACCTGGACTTCTGGAACGGCGTCTACTCGGCGCTGGACGACTGATAGCCCTTCTCCTGCAACACCCAGGTGTTGCCGTCCGGGTCGGCGAAGTCCGCGAAGGAGTTGTAGTCGGCGTGGTCGGGGTCCGCGCCCGGCTGCCAGCCGTCCTTCATGTGCCGGACCTCGCTGACCTCCAACCCCTTGGCCGCCAACGACTCCCTGACCGCCGCGATGTCGTCGACCACGAGGTGCAGCCCCTTCACCGTGCCCGGCTCCGCGTCCGTGATGCCCACGCCGAACGAGATGGAGCACGCCGACCCCGGCGGATCCATCTGCACCACCCGGAAGCTCTCCCCGGCCCGGTGGTCGACATGCACGGCGAACCCGCACTTGTCGGCATAGAACGCCTTGGCCCGGTCCACATCAGCCACGGGCAGCAGCACCAACTCCAGCTTCAGCTCCACCAGGCCACCTTCTCACACCTCCCGCGCCTCAGCCCCCGCCCGACCCGGTGCCACCCCTTTATGCAGGGAAGGACGCCTTACCCTCGTTGAACGCAGGGAAGGACGCCTTACCTGCATGGCGGCATGCAGGTAAGGCGTCCTTCCCTGCATGACGGGGGAGGGGGCGGGTCAGTCCACCGGCGGGAAGACGCGATCGAGGTTGTAGTCCAACGTCGCCAGGACTTCCTCCGCCGTGACCGTGCCGACCAGCACGTCGGGGCCCATGCCGTTGGCCACGGCCATCAACGTCGCGACCTCACGCTCGGGATGCAGCCACGTCGGCGACGTGCCGGCGGCCTGGGAATCGCGGATCAAGGCGGCGAAGAAGGCGGCCAGCTCGTCGGTGCCGTCGCCGCGGAAGGCCTCGCTCAGGGCGGGATCGTTCAAGGCCCGCACGAAAAAGGCGATGAACACCAGCGACACCATGCGACTGCGCTCGTCGACAGGCACGAGCTCGACGAGGGTGGCCCGGATGATCTCACGGGGCGTGGGCTCGCGGCCGAGGTCGAGGCGGGCCCGGACCTGCTGCTCCAGGACCTCGTTGAGGTGCTTCAAGGCGTAGAGCAGCATCCCGTGCTTGGTCTCGAAGTAGTACTGCACGAGCCGCATGGACACGCCGGCCTCGGCGGCGACCTGGCGCAGGCTCACCGACTCCAGCCCGCTGACGCCGGCCAGCCGCCAGACGGCGGCGGCGATCTCGCGTCGCCGCTGCTCGTGGTCGACCAGTTTGGGCACCGAGGCTCCTCACGATCTGTTATGGTGCGATCGCATCATAAAACATCCGGGGGGTAGTGATGAGCAAGCGGACCTGCGAGATCCTGCAGATGGTGGCGGCCTTCGCCGGGATACACAGCGGCATCCTGCCGTTCGTGTTCAAGCTGATCGGCCGCGGCGCGTCGGGCCTGGCCCTGCCGCTCTACCTGCCGGACCCGGCCGCGCTGATCGTGGCCGGGTCCGTGCTGGCGGCATCCGTCGCGGCGCTGTGGCTGCTGGAGAACGCCAAGGGCCGCGCCATGAGCTAGGCCACGGAGGGCTGCTCGCGGAACTGCGTGTTGTGCAACTCTGCGTAACGGCCATCGGCCGCCATCAACGAGGTGTGCGTGCCCCGCTCCACCACGCGGCCGTCCTCGATCACGAGGATCTGGTCGGCGGCGCGGATGGTGGACAGCCGGTGCGCGATGACCAGCGCGGTCCGGCCCTGCAACGCCTCGGTGAGGGCGGCCTGCACCGCGACCTCCGACTCGGAGTCCAGGTGCGCGGTCGCCTCGTCGAGGATCACCACGCGGGGCCGGGCCAGCAGCAGCCGGGCAATGGTCAGCCGCTGCCGCTCACCGCCGGACAGCCGGTAGCCGCGCTCCCCGACCACGGTCTCCAGGCCGTCGGGCAAGTTCCGGATCAGGTCCCCGAGGCGGGCCCGCTCGATGGAGTCCCACAGCTCCTCGTCGGTGGCGTCCGGCCGCGCGTACCGCAGGTTGGCGTCGATGGTGTCGTGGAACAGATGCCCGTCCTGCGTCACCACACCGACCGCGCCCCGGACGTCGTCGAACGACAGCTGGCGGACGTCCACATCGGACAGACGAACCGAGCCCGACACCGTGTCGTACAGACGCGGCACCAGCGACGCGATGGTCGACTTGCCGGCGCCCGAAGACCCGACCAACGCCACCAGCTGCCCGGCCTCGGCCCGGAAGCTGATGCCGTGCAACACTTCCTGCCCGCCCCGGGTGTCCAGATTGGCCACCGCCTCCAGCGAGGCCAGCGAGACCTGGTCCGCCGCCGGGTAGCCGAACCGCACGTCGTCGAACTCGACCGACACCGCCCCCGCCGGCAGCGGAGTGGTGCGCTCGGCCTCCACGATCATCGGACGCACGTCCAACACCTCGAAGACCCGCTCGAACGACACCAGGGCGGTCATGATGTCCACCCGGGCGTTGGCCAGCGCGGCCAGCGGCGTGTAGAGGCGGGTCAGCAGCAACGCCAACGACACCACGGTGCCGGCGGCCAGCTGACCGCTCAGCGCCAGCCAGCCACCGACGCCGTACACCACGGCCTGGGCCACGGTCGGCAGCAGCGCCATGCCGGTGAGGAACCAGCGCGTGGCCATCGCCGTCTTCACGCCGATGTCCCGCACCCGCTCGGCCTTGTCGCCGAACTCCGCCGCCTCCGCGCCGGGCCGTCCGAACAGCTTCACCAGCGTCGCGCCGGGCGCGGAGAACCGTTCGGTCATCTGGTTGGTCATGGACGCGTTCAGCCCGGCCGCCTCCCGCTCCAGCCCGGCCATCCGGGTGCCCATCCGCCGCGCCGGCAACAGGAACGCCGGCAGCAGCACCAGCGCCAGCAGCGTGACCTGCCACGACAGCGACAGCATCACGGCCAGCGTCAGCACCAGCTGGATCACGTTGGTGACCAGGCCCGACAGCGAGGACGTGAAGGCCCGCTGGGCGCCGATCACGTCGTTGTTCAGGCGGCTGACCAGGGCGCCGGTCCGTGTGCGGGTGAAGAAGGCGACCGGCATGCGCTGCACGTGCTCGAACACCGTGCGGCGCAGGTCGTAGATCAGGCCCTCGCCGATCCGCGACGACTGCCAGCGCTCGACCAGGCTCGTGGCCGCGCCGATCACCGCCACCAGCGCGATCAGCGCCGCCAGCCCGATCACCACGCCCAGCGCGGTCTTGTTGATGATGCCGTCCACCACCCGGCCGGCCAGCACCGGCGTGCTGACCGCGAGGAAGGCGTCCACCACCGTCAAACCGAGGAACCACGCCAGCTTGCCCCAGTGCGGGCGGGCGAACTCCAGCACCCGCCGCAGGGTCCCGCGGCGCACCTGCTTGGGCGTGTCCGCCCTGGCCATCGCGCCGCGCATCAACATCCAGGAATCCATGATCCCCCCGACCTCGTGTGTACCGACGACCGGGGAACCGGGCCGTCTACTCTTCTATTCCATGTATCTCGGCGTCGACGCTGGCGGTTCGAACACCAGGGCGGTGCTCGTCGACTCGGACGGCGCCGTCCTCGGCACCGGCAGGGCCGCCGGCGCCAATCCCGTTGTGCACGGTGTCGAGCACGCCGGCCAGCAACTGGAGTCGGCGCTCCGGCAGGCGCTCGGAAACCATACTGCCGCCGGCGTGTCCGCGGCGGTCATCGGGCTGGCCGGCGGTCCCACCGCGGGCCGGCCGCTGCTGGACGAAGTCGCCCGCGTGGCCCGCCACCTGGGCATTGTCACGCCCCGGGTGGTCAGCGACGTGGAGGTGTCCTTCGCCGCCGGCAGCGAGTCACCCGATGGCGTGCTGGTGCTGTCCGGCACCGGCGCGGCCGCCGCCGAGCTGCGGAACTGGCGGCTGGCCCGGCACGTGGACGGCAACGGCTGGCTGGTCGGCGACGACGGCTCCGGCTTCTGGGTCGGCCGGCAGGCCGTGCGCGCCGTGCTGCGCATGATCGACGGCCGCGGCCGCCCGACCAAGCTCATCGACGTCATCTGCTACGCGCTGGCCGCCGAGCCGGACGTGACCTCGCTGGAGGCCGCCGTCTACAACGAGCCGCCCCTGCGGCTGGCCAGCCTCGCGCCCCTGGTCACCGCGCTCTACCACGACGACTCCGTGGCCGCCGAGATCGTCACCGAGGCCGCGGAGCTGTTGCTGGCCGCCGTTTCCGCCCTCGGCCCCGTCGCCGCCGGCTACCGCGACGCCGTGCTGGCCGGCGGCCTGCTGCTGGCCCAGGGACCGCTGCGCGACCTCGTGGCCGGCGGCCTCCAGGACCGCTTCGGCCTCACCGCCCGCTTCGCCGACAACGGCGCCCTCGGCGCCGCCCGCCTCGCTCGCGGCCTGTGACCCCCCAATGCAGGGAAGGACGCCTTACCCGCGTTCAACGAGGGTAAGGCGTCCTTCCCTGCATAAAGGGGGAGCGGAGCGGAGTCGGTGGTTACTTCACCACGGCTCCGGTCTTGGGGTCGAGGATCAGCTTCTTGTCGTTGGGACGCTGCCAGAAGTTGAACATGCCGAAGAGGCTGCCGGCGCGCTGGTCGAAGGAGTGATCGCCGATCTGGCCGGTCCGCCAGTTCTCCTCGATGAACTTCAGCACCGAGGTCTGGTCGGTCAGGGAGTGGTCGACGTGGTTGGTCTTGGCGTAGGGCGAGACGACCAGCAGCGGCAGGCGCGGGCCGTAGCCGCAGCGGTCGGCGTAGCCGCCGGACACCGGGGCGCGGCCACAGATGGAGGCCTGGTCGAGCGCCGCGTCCTTGGAGCCGTTGACCTTCGGCGGCGTGACGTGGTCGTACCAGCCGTCGGAGTCGTCGTAGGCCAGCACGACGGCCGTGGAGGACCACTCCTTGGACTTCTGGAGCTGGTTGATCTCACGCACGACGAACGCCTGCTCGTCCAGCGGGTCCGAGTAGCCGGCGTGCCCGTCCTGGTACTCGCCGGCCTTCAGGAAGCTGACCGACGGCAGGTTGTTGGCCGCCAGGGCCGCGTCGAAGTCCGAGGTGTCGTACTGGTGGTTGGCCTGGTCGGTGTGGCCGATGGCGTTGACCGAGGTCGGCGCCAGGTGCTTCGGGTTGGCCGTCGACTGGTAGTACATGAACGGCTCGTGGTGCGGGCTGTAGTCGTTGGACGCGTTGCCGCCGACGTTGGCGTGCGTCGTGCCGCAGACCGCCTTGCCGTCGGGGCTCGTCGAGGTCGGCTTGAAGCCGCCCTGGAACCAGCCCCACGTGACGTGCTTCTGGTTGAGCAGGTCACCGATGTTCTGCCCGTGCATGACGGCCAGGTTGTTGGCCGACTTGCCGTTGTTGTTCGAGCAGTCGTCGTAGTACGGGTCGGGGTCGTTGGTCATGGTGCCGATCCCGTTCTTGTCGGGAGACTGCACCGCGTACGCGTCGGTGGTGGGCTTGCCGGTCTTCGGGTCGATCGCCTGCACGCCGTGCGTGTTGCCGGAGATCAGGTTGATCGCGCCCGGGGACGAGGGGCCGTACACCGTGTCGAAGGAGTTGTCGTTGAGCGCGTAGTGCTGCGCGTAGTTCCACATGCCGGTGACGGTGTTGCCGTCGAAGTAGTCCATCACCAGGCCGGGCTCGCCGAACAGCACCGGCTGCCCGGTGCACTTGTCGGTCTCGGTGTTCTCGACGAACTTGTCGTCCTTGCCGCCGTTGACGGCCTTCTGCTCCGGCCCGTAGCTGTGGTTCTGGTCGCAGGTCAGCGCTTGCGACGGGGCCAGCCGCTTCGGGTTGTAGGCGTTGGGGTTGTCGGTCAACAGCTTCTGCGACAGCCCGTTGACGTGCGGCGTGCCGGACGCGGCCTTGAACGGCGTCCCGTCGGCGTTGGTGGCGTTCGGGTAGGTGCCGAAGTAGTGGTCGAACGAGATGTTCTCGCCGAAGATCACCACCACGTGCTGGATCGGCGTCGTGGGGCGCACGATCTGGTACGAGTCGGCGGCGTTGGCCACCTGGTTGGCGTCGCCACCGCTGCACGCGGCCAGCAACAGCCCCGTCGCGGCCACGGCGGCCGTGGCCAGGACACGGCTTCTAGGCATGCCTTTTCCTCCTGAGTGACTCATGTGAGCAACGACCGTCCGAAGTGGTCGTTGCTGTCCCGAACACCGGGAAGCGCGAAGAAGTAGCCGCCGCCGACCGGCCTGATGTAGTCGACGAGCGGCTCGTCGACCAGCCGGGTCTGCACGGCCTCGAACTGCCGGACGATGTCCTGCTGGTAGCCGCAGAACATCAGCCCCATGTCCAGGTCGCCGACGGAGTCGGTGCCCCGGTCGTAGTTGTAGCCGCGCCGCAGGAACTGGCTCGGCGCGGTGTCGTCGGTCCGCGGATTGGCTTTGCGGATGTGGCTGGTCAGCGGGATCGCCGTGCCGGTCGGGTCGGCGGGGTAGTCCGGCACGTCGGTCTCGGTGTTGCCGTCCAGCGGCGCCCCGGTGTCCCGCCGCCGCCCGAACATGTTTTCCTGCTCGCCCACCGACACCCGGTCCCAGAACTCCACCAGCATGCGGATCTGGCGCAGCACCTGGTAGCTGCCGCCTTCGGTCCAGGCGGGCTCACCGTTGCCCTTGCCCACCCACACGAGCTTGCCGAAGTCGGCCGGCGCCGGCTTGACGATGCCGTCCTTGAAGCCCATGAGGTTGCGCTGCGTGCCGGAGGGGCGGGGCGGGTTCTGGAACCCGTCGATCCGCCAGCGCAGCTGCATCGCGCCACGAGTGTGCCGGGCGATGTCCCGCAACGCGTGCAGCACGGTGTCGGTCTCGGCGGCACATAGCTGGAGGCTGAGGTCCCCGTGGCACTGGCTGTCGTCCAGGCTGTCGTTGGGGAATGCCTTCATCGGCGTCAGCTTGGCCGGCCTGCGGTCCTTGATGCCGTAGCGGTCGTCGAACAGCGAGGCGCCGACACCGACCGTGACGGTGAGGTCGTCGCCGGGCATGTCCGGCCCGAGCACGCCGGAGTCGGCCGGCGGCGCGGTGATGCCCAGCGGCGGCAGCGCGCCGCCCGCGGTGAGCATCCGGGCCCGGTCGGTCAGCGTCTGGAGCAGCGCGGTCAGCTCGGCCTTGTCGGCGGCGATCACGTCGAAGGAGGCGAAGATGGCCTGCTTCTGCGGCGGGGTGTCGATGCCGGCCTGGTGCACGCCGTGGAACGCCACCGCCGTCGACGGCTCGGCGTCGGCGGTCACCGACAGCCCGGTCACCGCCGCCGCGCCGGCGCCGACGAGAGCGCCGCGCAGGAAGGAACGGCGGCCGACGCCGGTCATGAACTCCTCCGTACTTCGCAGATCGCGGCCACCGGCGCGAGCTTCTCCAGCAGCTCGCCGACGGCCCCGTTGATCTGTTCGCGGGTGGTCCGGTCCAGCTGGCCGACCGGCGTGTTCAGGTGCGCGGTCAGCAGCGTCCGCGTGCGGTCCGACCACTTCTGCACGGCCGGCAGGTCGGCGTAGCGGGGCTTGAGCACCGGGTCCAGGATGGCCAGCACCTTGGCGCTGCCGTCGAGGTTGGCCAGCGCGGTGTTCAGCACCGTGCCGCTGCCCTGGTCGTTCTCGCCGGTGAGCTCGAACTGAAGCGCGTTCTCCATGATCTCGTGGGCCCGCAGCCCGAGATCGTTCGGATCCACCTGTTCGTTGGGCAGGTCGGCCTGAAGCCCGTGCACGTCGGTGGACAGCTGGTCGGCGATCGGCTTGAGATCGGCGGCCGAGGCGTTGTGCCACAAGCCCTTCTCCAGCGGGTGGAAGCCCGCGTCGGAGCCGTCGATCTTGTCCGCGAAGTCGCCGAACGCGCCGTAGGCCGCGCCGAGCGAGTTGTACGCCAGGTGGGCCGGCAGCCAGTCGGAGCGGGCGGTGCCCAGGTTGCCGGCGCCGATGTCGTCGCGCAGCTTGTCCGTCTTGGCAACGAGATCGGCGACGCCGACGGATACCGCGGCCTCGTACCGCTTGACCAGCGGCAGCATGTCGTTCTTGGTGACCGGAACCACGGCCGCGCCGCCCTTGGCGTCGCTCTGCAGCCGCACGGCCGGCCCCGTGAGCGGATCGGTGTCCTCGATCAGGCAGCGGAAGGCGAACTGGCCGGCGCCCAGCTGCACGTCCATCGACGCGCTGGTGTTCGGCCCGAGCCCCTCGACCTCGCCGTACACCTTGCCGCTGCCCAGCTCGACCAGGTCGACCTCGGCCGCGGCGTCGCCGGTGTTGTGCACGGTGAACGTCTGCCGGCCGGCCTTGGCATCGTTCCAGCCCTGGCCGCAGGCGCTGCGGGACACGGTGATCTGCGGCGGGCCGCCGGCCGCGTCGGCGGAGCCCTCCCAGGGCCGCCAGACCGCCACCGCGACAACCGCTCCCACGCCGACCAACGCGATCGCCGCCGGCAGGGGACGGGGTGTCCGCACGAGGTCGCTCCTGGTCATCGGCAATCTCTATCGTGGGGAATCCTAAGGCTGCGGTCAGGGGAGTCCAGCACTGTTGGTCCGCTCGTCACTCAGTGTTCGTCCTAGTCGGACAGAATCGGCATTGTGCCCTCGAATGGACGCACCACTCATCGACTGTCGGTAACCGGTTCGGTACGGGATTGGGTGGTGCGGCCCGTGATCGCCGCACCCGTGCCCGACTCGGATCTCGGTCTGGAGGCCACGGGTTCGCCGTGGGGGTCCGACGGCCGATGGGTCCTCACGAACGGCCCGGACGTCACCCCGCTCAAGCGCAGGCTCTACCTCTCCCGGCCGCTGCCGGTCGACCGGCCGGTGCCGGAAGTCGTTGAGGGGCCCGACTTTCGCCGTATTCATACCGGAACGGACGGTTTGGTCGATTGGAGCGAATTCTGCTTCACGCCGACCTACCGGACCGCCGTGGCCGGCACCGCGTTGGAGGTCGACCAGGCCGAGTGGCGGACGCTGCGGGTGGCCAGCACCGGCCCGGTTCTGGTGCATGTCAACGGTGAACTCCTTCTGCACGCCGACGCCGTCACCTACATGGAGCCGGCCGAGCACACGATCCGGGTATGGCTGCCGTCCGGGGTGTCGCAGGTCGTGATCACGTCGTGGCAGGTCGGTTTCCGGGAGTGCCGCCAGGTGCTACGGCTGCGGGTCGACGGTCTGCCGGTGCGGGTGGTGATTCCCAGTCCCGGGGCGGACGAGCGGGCCTCGGCCGCGGCGGAGCGGATCCTGTCCGCGGTCGGCACGCCGACGTGGGGCACCGTCAACGGTTCCGTCGAGCTGACCGGGCCGGCCGGGGCTTCGCTGCGGGTCGGCCGCGAGCTGGTGACGTTGATCGACGGCCGGGCGACCGTGCGGCTGGACTCGGACGCCGAGGGGGCGGTCGGGTCGGCGTCGATGCTGGCCAGCGGCGAGGTCACGCTGCGGGTGTCGGTGGACGGTTCGCCCGTGTTCCGGGAGTTCCCGGTCGCGGTGCTGCCCTCGTCGTATCGGGGCGAACCCGTTGGCCCGCCGGAACAGTGGCGATCGGAGCTGCTGGCCCACGTGCGGTCGACGACGCCGAGCGTGGCGACCGCGCTGGCCTCGGGATACGTGTCTGGGGCGGCTTTGGCGCGGTCGCTGTGGATGATCGGCAGCCGGGCCGACTGCGCCGACTTCGAGGCCGTCGGCCTGTTGACGTTGCTGCACCGGATCGGCGTCGAGGACTGGGATCCGGGGCTGCGGGACGAGGTCCGGGCCGCGCTGCTGGGCTTCAAGTACTGGATCGACCAGCCCGGTCTGGACGCCATGTGCTACTTCACCGAGAACCACCAGCTGGTGTGGCACACCGCCGAGCTGCTGGCCGGGGAGCTGTTCGGGGACTCCGTCTTCGGCAACACGGGATGGCGGGGCTCGGCGCACGCGGCGCACGGCGGAGAGCTGGCGGCCGAGTGGATCCGGCGGCGGCTGGCCGGCGGGTTCAGCGAGTTCAACTCCAACGCCTACCTGGCCATCGACGCACTCGCGCTGGTGTCCATTGTGGAGTTCGTCGCGGATTCCTCGCTGGTCGAGGCCGCCCGTGAGCTGCTGGACCGGATCCTGACCGGGCTGCACACGACGTCCTGGCGGGGCATCAACGGGGCCGCGCACGGGCGGTCGTACGTCAACACCGTGCGGTCGTCGCGGTTCGAGGAGACCGCGCCGATCCTGTGGCTCTGCTACGGCGTCGGCGCCCTGAACGCCGCCGTCCTGCCGGCGACGGCCCTGGCCACGGCGGTCCGATACCGCCTGCCCGACGCACCTTCGGCGTTGGAATTAGTGCGGATCAGCTCGGCGGGGGAGTACCGCTTCGAGCACGACCTGCTCTCGCGGCCATACCACTCGGACATCGTGGTGCACAAGACCCCGGACGTGATGCTGTCCACTGTGGAGGATTACCGGCCGGGGCTGCCCGGATTGCAGGAGCACGTCTGGGGTGCGACGCTCGGGCCGGAGACGCAGGTCTACGTCACCCACGCGCCCAACTCCTCGACCAGCTCCTCGGCCCGGCCCAACGCCTGGGCCGGCAACCGGATCCTGCCCCGGGTCAAGCAGTTCCGCGACGTCGTGCTGGCGCTGTACCGGATCCCGCCGGACGACCCGATGGGCTACACCCACGCCTGGTTCCCTTTGTCCACTTTGGACTCTTGGGAGCAGCGTGGGGTGTGGACGATCGGGCGTCGCGGCGACGGTATCGTGGCCCTGGCCTGCGAAGGCGGGGCTCGGATCGTGACCGTGGGGGCGGATGCGTACCAGGAGCTGCGGCCCAACGGTCCCGGCACCGCGTGGGTGTGCGTCGTCGGCGACCCCGACCCGGCCGAGCCGGAATTCTGGTCCGGCGGCGTGAAATACCGCGAGCACACCCTGGACTGGGAGGGACCGTGACCGGACTGGACCCGAGTTCTTCCCTGTACGCGCAACCCCCGCTGCCGCCGGTCGACCCCGCGCTGTTGACAGTTGACGTGTTGGCCAACACCGGTCGGCGGATCGCGGCCCGGGCCTCGGACATGGGCCTGTCACGGTGGTTCTGGGGCGAGGGCGTGGTGCTGCTCGGCCTGCTTCGCCTGGCCGAGGCGACGGGGGATCCCGTGCCGCCCTTCGTGATCGATTTTGTCGATCGCCACCTGGCCGCCGGCATCGAGCCCGATCATGTCAACTCGCTCATTCCCGGCGCCGCTTGTGCCTGGCTGTACCGCGAAACCGGCGATCGCCGCTACCGCGACGGCTGCGTGCGGCTGCTGGACTGGCTGGCCGCACGCACCGATTCCGGGCCGTTGGAGCACTGGCCCGGCGGGGTGTGGGCCGACACCGCCTTCATGGCCGGGGTTTTCCTCGTGCACTGCGGACGCGCCCTGGACCGACCGGAGCTCATCACCGAGGCCGCCCGGCAGTGGACGCTGCACGCCGAGGTGCTCGGCGATCCGGCCAGCGGCCTGTTCGCCCACGGCTCGCATCGTGGCGAGACCATCCGGTGCTTCTGGGGCCGTGCCAACGCATGGCTGGCCCTGGCCGGCGTCGAAATCCTCGAAGCCGACCCGAGCCTCGGTCACGTCCGTGAACGCCTGGCCGCGCAGCTGACCGGGCTGATGGCGACCCAGCCCTCCCATGGCGTCTGGGACGTTCTGGTCGACGGCCACCCGGAGACCCGCGGCATCATCGAGACCTCGGCCACAGCCGGCATCGCCGCCGCGCTGTTCCGGGCCGCGGCTTTGAATGTTGTTTCTGCTGAAGCGTTGAGGTCAGCGGGATGGCGGGCCCTGGGCGGCCTGCATCCGCACGTCACGGAGAACGGAACGGTCACCAGGTCCAGCGCGGGAACGGTGTTACAACTGGTGCCGTTCGGGTACTCCGTCATTCGTGACGACCGCATTCAGCCTTGGGGTCAGGGCCTCGGGCTGCACGCTTACGCGGCGGCCCTGGTCACCCGGTCGTGTCGGTGATCCCGTTCGCTACGGTGAACCGACGCTCGGCCCGCGGCGTGATCTCCACCGGGAAGCCTGGGCGTCACCTGTCGAGATGCTGAAGGTCACCTGTCCGGCCCAGTGCCAAGGGTCGGAGGTGAATCCCCTGGTCGGAAGGGACTTGCGCGGATCATGGGAGAGCTTGCCGGGCCGTCGAAAGGTTATCGACAGGCAACGAAACGCCCATCCTTAATCCACTCTCAGGTCGAGGTTGTTAGCTAGTCACCGATCACGAGATGGATGAGGGAGGACACGCCCGATGAGCGTTCAGATGCTCCCCGCCGCGCCGGCGGCCACCGCCAAGGCGAAGGCGGGCAAGGGACACCTCAACCAGGTGGACCTGGTCCGAGTGCTGACCTTCGCCAGCGTGATCGCCGTGCACGTCATCACGTACACCAACGACGGGGCCAACGTCACCGCCTACGGCGCGCTGACCCTGCTGCACTTCACCCGGTCCGTTTTCTTCTTCCTGACCGGTTTCGTGCTCGTCTACACCTACCGCAGGCGTCCGCTGGCCGCCGGCAACTTCTGGCGACGGCGGATGTCGCTGGTCGGCATCCCGTACCTGATCTGGACCGCGTTCTACTTCGGGATCATCCAGCAGGTCGGCATGCCCGCGCTGCCGGTCGGCGAGTTCCTCGACTACCTGTGGGGCTGCATCTACAAGGGAATCGGCTGGTACCACCTGTACTTCCTGCTGGTGTCCCTCCAGTTCTACATCCTGTTCCCGCTGGTGCTGGCCGTGCTCAAGGCGACCGTCCGGCACCACAAGAAGATCCTCGTCGGCTCCCTGGTGCTGCAGGTGGCGCTGTCGTTCGCCGAGACCTACCTGCCCGCCCCGTCCGACCCGGACTCCCTGCTCGGCGAGCTGTGGTCCAACGACGGCACCATCGTGTTCACCTACCAGTTCTTCCTGATCGCCGGCTGCATCGCCGCGTTCCACTACGAGGCCTTCCAGGCGTGGATCACCGCCCACTCCCGGCTCATCTGGTGGGGCCTGGGCCTGTCCGCCGCCTTCGCCCTGACCTGGTACGGCGTCAACATCGCCTACGGCCACACCCCCGGCGACGCCACCGGCGTGCTCCAGCCCGAGATGCTGCCCTGGTACGGCTTCGTCGTGCTGGCCCTGTACCTGGTCGGCTCGCGCTGGGCCGCCAAGCAGGAGACCGGCTCCCGCTGGCAGCGCATCGTCGCCGCCGCCTCGCAGCGTTCCTTCGGCGTGTTCCTCGTGCACCCGGCGATGCTGTGGGTGTTCCTCAACGAGTTCGACATGTGGTTCCCCAACCACATTCCCCAGGGCCTGCCGCTGACCGCGTCGGCCTACGTCTTCGCCGTGGTCACCTCGCTGATCTTCGTGGAGATCGTCATCCACACCCCGCTGGCCAAGGTCCTCATCGGCCGCGCCCGCATCCCCTTCACCAAGCCGGCCCCCACCCCGGCCCCGGCCCCCGCCGCCGCCTGAACCCCCGCGAGTCCCGCTCAGCGTCACACCGAAACACGGTTTCCGGCAGATCCGAGACTCAGGGCTCAGATGTGCTGGAAACCGTATTTCGGTGTGTCTGAGAGCGGGACTCGCGGGGTTAGACCACGGCCCAGGCGGCTATGAGTTCTGGGGAGTACATGACGCCGTCGACCTGGGCGATCTCGGCGCGCAGGCGGTCGTAGAGGGTGTCGGGGGCGATCTCCGCCATGGTGGCCAGGCTGGCCTTCTCGATCATGGGGGCCAGCGAGGTGACGGTGGCGGCGGCGTGCACGACGTTGACCGAGTCGGCGTTGCCAGCCGGCCGCGACCCGGCCACGCCGGCCACCTCCAGCCCGGCGTCGCGGAAGGTCCGGTACATCGACTCGCCGGGATTGGGCTCGATGCCGGCGGCCCGCATCGAACCCCGGATCCAGTCCAGGCACTGCGTGGCCAGCGGCGTCGGCGGCGCGGCCCGGCAGGTGTCGAGCTCGAAGTCCTGGAACGTCACCACGCCGCCGGGGCGCACGTGCCGGGCCAGCTCCCGCACCGCGGCGGCCGGATCGGGCAGGTGCATGAGGATCAGCCGCCCGACCACGGCGTCGACCGGTCCGTCCAGCTTCACGTCGGGCAGCAGGCCCTGCCGGAACTCCAGGTACGGCAGCTCCCGCGCCCGCGACCGGGCGACCTCCAGCACCGCCGGGTCGGCGTCGACGCCGATCACGGCCCCGGTCGGTCCGACCAGGTCGGCGATCAGCAGGCTGATGTCGCCGGCCCCGCAGCCCACGTCGAGGACCCGCATGCCCGGCTCGATGCCGGCGATCGTGAACAGGTGCCGGCTGTGCGAGCGGTAGATATCGGCCTGGAGCATCAGCCGCTCGGTCTCGCGGTCGTTGCGGCCCATCGCGTAGTCCATACGGCCCATTCTGTCCCGGTTTCCGCCGTTCGCGCCTGCGGTCAACTGGCAACGGATGGCTCTTTCCGCCGACCGTGATCACTCCCTAACGTCAACGGCATGCGGGCGTGGATGCTGGCGACGGCGCTGGTCATGACGGTTGCGGGCGCGCCCGCGGTGGCGGCGCCACAGGCGGCCGCGGAGGTGTCGGGCACCCCGGCGCAGTCCGTCCAGGGCTTCGGCGCGTCCGGGGCCTGGTGGGTCAACGACCTCGCGAACTTTGCCCCAGCGGTCCAACAGCGGGTCGGCGATCTGCTGTTCGGACCCGAAGGACTCGACCTGAGCGTCTACCGCTACAACGTGGGCGGCGGCGGTGTCGGCGTGACGAATCCGCCCCGGGCGCCGCAAACCGCCCTGGTCAGCCCCGGCGTCTACGACTGGTCCAAGGACCCGGGCGGCACGACCTTCGTGCAGCAGGCGGCCCAGCACGGCGTCCCCGACCTTCAGGCGTTCGTGAACAGCGCCCCGCCGGTGTGGACGACCAACGGCAAGAGCTGCGGCGGCTCCCTCAAGAGCGGCAACGAGGCCGCGTACGGCCAGTTCCTGGCCGACGTCGTCACCCACTTCCAGCAGCAGGGCGTGACGTTCTCGCAGGTCAGCCCCATGAACGAGCCGGACAACAGCTTCGGCGACTGCGGCCAGGAGGGCATGTCGGTCGGCACCGGCCAGCGTGGCCCGATCGTCCGGGCCCTCGGTGCCGCCCTGGCCAACGCCGGCTCGCCGGCACAGGTCCTGGCCGACGAGACCAGCTGGGCGTTGCAGGACATCTTCGAGCTGCCGGCCTGGGCCGGCGACGCGAACACCCAGCGCTACCTGGTCGCGCTGGCCCACCACACGTACGACTTCCCGACCAACGCCACCCTGAACACGTTGCGGGCCAGCGCCAAGAACTACGGCAAACCGTTGTGGGCCACGGAGATCTGCTGCTCCAACGGCGGCGGCTACGGCCAGGGCTACGATCCGACGATCGACGGCGGCCTGCGCATGGCCGACCTGATCCACCAGGACCTGACCGAGGCAGGAGATGCCCAGTTCGACTGGTGGACCGCGCTGTCTCCGGTGCTGGGCTGCGACCCGGTGGCCGCGCCGAGCTGCCCGACCGCCAAGAACGGCCAGGGCTGGAACGACGGCCTGATCTACTACGACCCGAACTACGCCGGCAACGGCAACCAGCATCTCTATGTCACCAAACGGTTCTGGGCGCTGGCCAACTTCAGCCGGTTCGTCCGCCCCAACGCCGTTCGGTTCCCGATCAGCGGCATGCCCTCGGGCGTGTGGCCGGTGGCCTTCGAGTCCGGCGGCACGTGGACGGTGGTGGCGATCAACGACAACACCGCGGACACCGCTTTCCCGCTGCACTTCGGCGCGACGAACGGCCAGCTCACGGCCACCGGCACCTACCGCACCTCGGCCACCGAGGACCTCGCCCCGGTCGCCCTGCCCGCCGTCAGTGGCAGCACGGCGACCGCCACGCTGGCGGCCCGCAGCATTACCACGTTCACCTTCAGCCAGCCGACATCCGTTGTCCCGGGCCACAACTACGTCCTCCAGGCCACCAACTCCGGCTCCGCCGCCGACGTCGCCGGGGCGTCCACTTCGGACGGCGCCGGCATCATCCAGTACCACACCACCGGCGACGCCAACCAGCGCTGGACGGTGCGCGCCGACGGCACGATCGCCTCCGTCCAGAGCGGAAAATGCCTGGATGCTTCGGTTGCCGCCGTTGTGCAGCGAGCCTGCAACGGCTCCGCCGGCCAGCAATGGATCATCGCCAACGGCGTGATCTCCAACCAGGGCAGGGGATTGTCGGCAGCGTCCACAGCGGACGGTGTGCAGCTGACCGTCGGCTCCGCCCAGCAGTGGGCCTTGAACGCTACTGGTTGACGATCGTGTCCTTGTTCAACGACAGCACCGTGTTCGTGTCGGCGTCGATGATTATCTGTATCGCTGCCGGGCCGACGTTGAGCACATACAGCGCGCCCTGCCGGCCGGTGAGGTCGCGGGTCTTGGTCGGGTCGAGCAGACCGACCCCGGGCTGCGACAACAGGACCCGCACGGCCGTCGCACGCAGGTCGGCGCCGAGCCCGGGCTTGCTGAGCAGGTCGCCCAGCACCTCCCCGTTGTACTTGCCGTTCGCCTTGGCCACCGCGGCGACGACGACTTCCAGTGCTGCGTCCGTGTGCGGCAGACCGGCGACGACCGTGCGCTGATCGGCCACCAGCACGTCCGGCGACATCCGGGCGAACTCCGTCGGCATGCCCGGCTTGTTCAGCGCGATCGGCTCCGGCACGTCGGTGAAGGTCCGGTCGAAGTCCGGCGACTTGAGCCGCACGGTGTGGTGCACGTCGTCGATCCACACCTCGTCGGCCCGTTGGTTCTCCGCTCCACCCTCCGGGGTGATCCACCGCAGGTAGCGGATCGACGACGGCGCGCTGGCCACCGGCGCGTCGGTCGATCCGATCGGCGGCCGCACCACGGTCAGCACCAGAACCGCCGCCGCCACGGCCGCCGTCCCCACCGCCGGCAGCCACCGCCGCCGGCGTTTCGGCGACTCGACCTGCCGGAGGCCGGCCAGCATCCGCTGCTCGAAGGGCGTCAGGTCGGGCATGTGGTCTCCACCAACGACACCAGCTTGCGACGGGCCCGGGTGAGCCGCATGCGTGCCGCCGACGGCGAGATGCCCAGCACCTCCGCCGCCTCGATCGGCGTCAGCTCGTCCAGGCTGACCAGCAGGAACAGCTCCCGCTCGGCCGGCGGCAGGTCGCCAAGGCCGGCCAGCACGGCGGTCGCGGCGTTGGCTGCGTCCACTCGTGCCTCCAGTTCGGCGAAGTCATCGGCGGCCAGTGTGCGTTGACCGTAGACCCGTTGCAACGCCCGGTACTCGGCTCCACGTCGTCGGCCCCGGGAGGCGATCATGTGCGCGGCGATGCCGAACAGCCAGGCCCGCGGCGTGCCCCGGCTCGGGTCGTAGCCGCCTGGCCGTTCCAGCACGGCCAGGAACACCGCCGCGATCACGTCCGCGGCCTCGTTGGGATCGCCGAGCCGGCGCGCGGCGTACCCGAGCAGGGCGTGCACGTGCTCCCGGTAGAGCGATTCCAGGTTCTCCACGGTGTGGTCGACGATCGAGTGGCGGCAGAAGTTGCGCTGCCGCAGACTTGTGCCAATCCCCAGTGACGCCGTTCGTGAGCTCAAGGGGTCCGTGTTGATGTCTCGTACCGTGAAAGTGCTGGTCACAGGCTCGGCGCTACTGCTGTCGGCCGCGTGCGGCCAGGCTCGCTCCGCGCCTCTGCCGGCGGCCGCACCCACTGTGACGTCGCCCACAACGACCACGACCACGCCCAAGCCGGCCCCGCCCAGCACGTTCCAGGTCCAGCAGGCGCTCGGCACGCTGGGCTACCAGGCCCGGCAGGCCACCGGCGCGCTCGACGACGAGACCAGGCACGCCGTCATCGCCTTCCAGAAGGTTCAGGGTCTGTCCCGCACCGGCGTCGTCGACGACGCCACGGCGGCCGCGTTGAGGGCGCCCAGGACGATCACCCCGCAGCACGCCACTCCCGGCACGCATCTGGAGGTCGACATCGCTCTCCAGGTCGCCTACGTCGTCACCGACGGCCACGTCGCCAAGATCTACGACGCCTGCACCGGCGACAACGTCGGCGAGCGGGTCACGCCGCTGGGCGACTTCCATGTCTACTACCAGATCAACTTCATGGAGTACGCCCCGCTCGGCAACCTCTACCACCCCAGCTACATCACCACTACCGGCATCGCCGTGCACGGCGGCGAGCCCGTGGAGGCCGTGCCGGCCAGCAACGGCTGCGTCCGCCTGACCGACCCGTCGATCGACGACGTCTTCCCGTTGCTGCACCCGGGGGCCGAGGTCCTGATCTTCTAGTGTCCTGAGTTGTTAGTTCGTTGTCAGTGGGTACACGAGATCTATGCCTTACCCGGTAGCGGTCCCGATCGTGCTCACTGACGACGAACGC